>SLDG01000143.1 GCA_007125355.1 Balneolales bacterium
AGAATTTGCTGATTTGCAGTATCCTGAACAAAAGGAAAGGAAATTAACATTATCGCCATGCCTGTGCAAGAAAAACTGGTGCGTCTTTGATTATGAAATTTTTTGATTTTGAACCACGGAGACACGAAGGCTCGAAGGGGGGGTAAATATATTATACAGGCAATGAAATTAGACACAAAGTCACGAGGCACACGAAGTTCACGAAGGATGAGTAGTTTAGGTTTTGGACGTATTTTGAATATATACCTTAGTGAACATTGTGTTTTGGTGTCTTTGTGTTTTTTTAAAATTTTACCTGAGCATCCCGGGTCGCAGCTCCTAAACCACCTCAAACCCGAGCGCTCTCGCTGCAATCCGGTCTTTCTTAGGAAGATTCTCTAAAACGTAATTTCTGTACTCGTTTCGGAGAGGGTGTTTGTTTCTCAAATCAGCAAAAGATGCCGGATTGGCTTTCAGTTTTTCTGAGAGTTTGAACAGAGGATGGATTTGCTTGATTACCAGCAATAATCCATCACTCGCGTTTATTATTGAGGAAATGGATGGTTCCATAGCTTCGGGTTTTGTCATCCCAAAAAAAGAGCAGAGGTCATTAACAACCATTTCTGTGGCTTTGAATTTGGCTTGTTGGCTGTAGCCGGCAATGTGCGGCGTGGCGAAGAGGCTTTTGTTAAGCAGGAGTGGATGTGTGGTTGGCTCGTTTTTCCAAACATCAGTAACGGCGATTTTGCCATTCGTAGATGCCCGTCTTGCGAGTGTATCTTCATCGATAACACCGCTGCGGGATGCATTAATTATGACTTCGGCGTTGCAATTATCGAGGTGTTTTTTGCCCATCATTTTATTTGTCGGCCATTTTCCGGTTTTGGTTAACGGGACATGGAATGAGATAATATCACACTGCAAAATTTCTTCAAATGTGCATCCCCTGAAAGATGACTTTTCTTCAAGAGGCGGGTCATTTGCAATGAAAGGAATCCCCATCAATTCGAGAATACCGGCTAATTGCTTGCCTGTGTTTCCAAATCCTACAATGCCAGCTTTTTTACTTTTTAATTCATCTATGTTTCCGTTAAAAGCAGCGAATATTGTAGTGGCTACGTATTCGGCAACAGCGCGCGCGTTGCAACCGGGACTGTGAGCAAAAGCGACATCATTTTTTCTAAGCCATTCAACATCAACATGGTCAGTTCCGGCTGTTGCACTGCCAACAAAGTGGAGTTTTTTCGGAAGAGAAGATACATGTTCAGGCTTAATTTTATGAACGGTGCGGACTAACAGAGCATCAGCTTTCGGCAGAAACTGGGTTAACTCATCGGTAGTTTCGAATGGGATAAGCGTTACATCTTGCTTCGGCAGTAGTTCAAGCCACGGGATATTCCGGTCTGCAAGGATGGTAACCAAGGCTTCAGAAAATGGCTTTGTCTTTTCGTAACGATTTTGGGCGGTCGAGCACTTCCTTAATTACAATAGCCTTCACCAGCGTGTCTGGGTTTCTGAAAACCTCAAAGTAGTCCGTTCCCTGCTTTATTGTTTTTGTATCCGGCGTGGTGATGGCTGCTGCACCGTAAATAGGATTGCTCTCATCAATGGAAGAAGCAACATCAGAGGACCTTCTTCTACTCTTTGAAAAATCAGCGAGTTTGCGTTGTCTTTCCATTTCGGTAGAGAATGGATTTTCATTTGCAGCAGAAGATGATTGTTGTACGGGAACCGGTTCAGGTTTTGGTTGTGCTTTGGGTTTTTGTTCGACAGGTTCTCCTGAGAAAATGCTCTCCAACTCTTTCACGGCCTGTTCCCAGTCGGTTGAACCACCTTGTTCAGCTTCAGCCTCTACCTCAACGGGTTGGCGCTGCTGACGGCGCTTTAGTTCTTCTTTTTTCTTTTGGTCGCCACCAAACAGCTTGTTCAGAATGGTATAAACGACAAAAATTAAAATTAAAATCTCAATTGACATGGAATCGACCGGGTAAATTTCAGAATTTTATGCTGAATACAGTTGAATACGGTTTCACTAACAGCTACTTTAGGAAATTACAAAATATTTGATTCAAAATAACAGGATTCGAATGAGCAGACAATATTTTAATACCGTATCACTGATACGAAAAAAAAGGAACGGAAGTTCCCTGACCAAAGAAGAAATTAAATACCTGATAAAATCATACACTAAAGATGAGCTTCCCGACTACCAAATGAGCGCCTTTTTGATGGCGGTTTTTCTGAACGGGATGAATGATGAAGAGGCATCCGCGTTGGCTTATGAAATGCTGCATTCCGGAATAGTGGTAGATTTAAGCAGTATTAAGGGTATTAAAGTAGATAAACATTCGACCGGTGGTGTTGGTGATAAGTTATCTTTGATTCTTGCACCCATAGTAGCCGCTGCGGGCGTGCCTGTGCCGATGATTTCCGGGCGTGGATTAGGTCACACCGGGGGAACACTCGACAAGCTCGAATCCATTACCGGGTTTAATGTGAACCTCGACCTAAAGCAATATGAAGAGACCATCCGCAAACATAATCTGGTATTTATCGGGCAGACCGAAGATATTGCTCCGGCAGATAAGCGCCTGTATGCTTTAAGGGATGTTACGGCTACTGTTGAGTGCATCCCCCTTATTGCAAGCAGTATTATGAGCAAAAAACTCGCTGAGGGTATTGACGCGCTCGTGCTTGATGTAAAGCATGGTTCCGGCGCATTTATCAAAGATGTCGAAGAGGCAAAAGTGTTGGGTCAGCGTTTGGTGGATATCGGCACGCAGTTCGAAAAAGAAACTTTGGCTTATCTCACCAACATGAATCAGCCGCTGGGCTACAAAATTGGGAATTGGCTGGAAGTTGAGGAAAGCATTTACTGCCTCAGAGATGAATGGCCCGATGATGTACGTGAAATCACGTTGTTGCTTTCCGGAGCCATGATTTATCTCGGCGGAAAAGCAAAAAGTGTTGATGAAGGCATCGCGAAATCGCTCGAAGTTGTTCGCAACGGCAAGGCACTCCAAAAGTTAATTGACATTGTGGAAGAGCAGGGCGGAGATACCGGAATCATTAAAAATCCAGAAACCAGTAAAAAAGCAGCGCATAATACTGAATTCGCTTCCGTGCAAGATGGAGTTATGCAAAGTATTGATTCTTATTTGGTTGGGATGGCTTCGCTGGAGCTTGGTGCCGGCAGAAAGGAGAAAACAGACCCTGTTGATGCACATGCGGGAATAGTTCTGCACAAAAAAGTTGGGGATGCCGTGAAAAAAGGTGAATCAATTGCCACACTTTTTACGAATAAGGAAGAACAGTTCGCAACAGCAGAAGAGTTACTCAAAAAGGCTTTTGTTATTGGAAGCGAAAAACCAAAACCTGAAGTTCTCGTTACACATGTTATTGACAAACAAGGCCTGAGAGAATTTGACTATGGAACTGTACCATCATTGAAATTAAAAACATTCTAATAAAGTCAATTAGTACATTAATTTAGGATGTTATGAAATGAATAGATTCCGTATTTTCAATAAATTAAGTGAATAAAAAGGAAAATTAGTTATGTGGAACAGATTTGTAAGAGCTATTAAATCTATGTTTGGCGGGGTTGTAAGCAGTATGGAGGATCCCAAACTTATACTGGAGCAAAACATAAGGGAAATGAATGATCAGGTTCCCAAAATGAATGAGAATATTGCCACGGTTAAGGCTAATCTGATGATGATTCGAAAAGAGCGTCAAAAGTACGAAAAGCTCGAAACGGATTTAATCAGCAAGGTTAAGGCTGCAATTAATGCAAACCGTGATGATATTGCCGAAAACTACGCTCTTCAGCTCGAAAAGACGCGCGAGAATATTGTTCAAACCGGCGAGCAGGAAAAATTCGCTGAGCAGGCTTATGACAAGGCGCTTCAGGTGAAAAGAGCTTTCATGCGCGAAAAAGATCGCAAAATTAAAGAAGCCCGTGAAGCACTCAGAGCCAGCGAGCGCGCGCAGTGGCAGTCTAAAATAGCTGATGCACTCGAAAAGTTTAACGTTGGCGGCATGGATGCCACGCATGATGAAATGCTTACCCGCTTAAATGAGCAAACCGCGAAGAGTGAAGCCAGAGTTGAAATTGCGCTCGACAGCATCGATACCAAAACGATGGAAATCGAGTTAGATGCTGAAAAAATTCGGGCGCATGAGTTGGTTTCTCAATTCAAGAAAGAAATGGGTAAAGCCGAAGAAACTGAAACCGAACCGAAAAAAAAAGAAAAGAAGTTAGATATTGAGGATAAACCGGATTCAGACTCAGCCGGCCAGAAAACTATTGGCCGCAAGAAAACCAAATCCTGACAACCTAACAGGAGGCAATAGTGAGCTCTCAGGAAGAAAGAGAACGCCTTAAGGAAGAATATAAACAGCACTATAAGGCTATTCTCGAATCAAAAAAAAAATTGGCTCAGGCCGAACGACAGGCTAAAATTGCCCAGGCTCTTGATCAGATAAATCCTAAGCCTGTGTTAGATTCTCTGCATTCCGCATTAGGTAAGCTCAGAGAAAAAGTAACACAGGCCGAAGCGCGGCTTGAAATGTACATGGATGACGAAAAAGCCGATCAATTGCGCAAAAATGAGGAAGCCGAAGAGCTTTTTCGAAAACAAAAAGTAAAAGATACGCTTAGCGCCATTCGCAGGGAAATGAACGAAATTGAGGAAGAAGTTGAACACAAAGCGGCCGCTGTAGAGAGCGATAAAACAATTTTTACAGAAGAGAATCAGGAAGAAGCCGGACACGGAAAAGTTCCCGAGGACATAAAAAAAACCATTGGAAGAAAAAAAGACGAATCAGTTGACGATTAAATCCGTAAACCGGGTTATATACACATCAATAAATGTTTACGGGGAGGGTTAAACATCTTTCTGAAAAAACCATGCAGGATACTACAATGAGCAAACCGGTAAATTACACAAGGGAAGCATTTATGCATCCCCTCAACTTAGGATTTTTAATCGCTGCATTCACTACGTCTTTTTTTCTGGCGGGTATGCAACCTGCTATGGCCATTGTAATGTCGGTAACGTTTGCCATTGAACTTATTTATCTCGGCACAGTTCCACAAACTGCGAAATTCCAAAAGCATGTGAATCTCAGAAAATTCAAAGAGAGAAACAGTCGCTTCGATGAGCGTCAGATTTTTGGGGAATTAAGCGAAGAAGCACAGAAAAAGTTTCTGGTTTTAAAACATATAGCTGGACTTATCAGAGAAAATTTTGCCAAGCTGCCGTATCAGTCGCATGGCATTTTAGATAGCATCAATACCAGAATAGATTCCCTTATTACGAGTTACATGCTACTTTTGGATGGCAACCAACGATACGATTTGTATTTGAAAAATTCGGTTGAAGAATCTTTGAATGATGATATTGAGTCGGTTAAAAAAGAAATAGAACAGGCTGCATCAGACAAACATAAAAGTGTGCTGAAAAGACGCTTAAGTATTCTCGAAAAGCGTTTGAAAAAATATGCGATTGCCCGCGATAAGCATGCCATTTCTGTATCTCAGTTGCAAACTATTGAGGATACCATCAAATATATCTATGAGAAATCAATGACGATGACCAATCTCGAGGAAATTGAGCATCAGATGGATAGTTTACTTCTCGACCTCGACGATACCGATTCAATATTTGATGAAATAAACCATGATTTAAATCAGATTCCTGATTATCTTCGGGGTTTACAGGATATTGAATCTGATACCATAGAAACACAGGAATCTTTACGATCGAAAAAGGAAAAAACGAATTAAACATGTTTCACTCTTTCGAAACGCTGAATATCAGCACAATTGACGGAATTTGTACATTAACCATAAACAGGCCGGAAAAACTCAACGCACTAAATGAAAAGGTGCTTTCTGAACTCGACAGCTTTTTTACTGAGATAAATGAAGATGAGTCGATCAGAGGAGTTATCATTACCGGAGCCGGAGAAAAAGCTTTTGTTGCCGGTGCCGATATAAAGGCGTTATCTGAGTTAGACGGTGAATCCGGTCGGGATACCGCACGAAACGGACAACGAATTTTTTCTAAAATTGAAGAGTGCCTCAAGCCGGTTATAGCCGTGGTAAACGGTTATGCGCTTGGTGGTGGTACGGAGCTGGCATTGGCGTGCCATGTTCGTATTGGGACTTCAAATGCTGTTTTTGGCCTTCCTGAGGTTTCTTTGGGATTAATCCCCGGTTATGGCGGTACGCAGAGGCTAACAAGGTTAGTAGGAAAGGGCAGAGCACTGGAGATGATTCTTACCGGCAGAATGGTAAAAGCGGATGAAGCGCTGCATTTTGGCATTTTGAATCGCCTTGAAGATGCAGCTGAAAAAGCGCACGATGCTGCTACGGCATTGTTATCATCCATGCTAAAACACGCTCCGCTGGCTCTTGGGGCTGCAATCAAAGCTGTTAACGCAAGTGAGTCACACAGCGAGACCGGCTATGCTGCTGAGGCGAATTTCTTCGGAGACCTTTGCGAAACCGAAGATTTTAAAGAGGGTACAGGCGCTTTCCTCGAAAAGCGAAAACCCTCATTTTCTGGAAAGTAATATCACCCTTTTGGAAAAAGCGGATACTTCTAAAAATATCGATAAACTAAAAGGAGCGGCACATGTTTGAGTTGCTCTTGATTGTTGGGTTTATACTTCTAAGTGGTTTCTTTTCCGGTTCCGAAATCGGATTTGTAGCATCAAACCGCCTCCGCCTTGAAATACAAGCAAGACAAGGAACCATCCGCTCAAAATACCTCAAGTTTTTTGTCCGCAATCCGGATATTTTCATGTCAACCACACTCGTTGGCAACAACATCATTAACGTTGCTTATGCTACATTAATGACCATTTTTCTGGTTGCCCCGATTCACTATATGTGGGCATCATTTTTCTCGGCAGAGCTTTCTGACATTTATGTTCTTGTCATACAGACCGTTATAGCTTCGGTTGTGATTCTTATTTTTGGTGAAATTATCCCCAAGAGTATATTTCGTGTGAATTCCGACAAAATGATTCCCATAGTTGTATTCCCGATTTATGCCACAAATGTTGTACTGCGGCCGTTAATATGGATTGTGAATGTAATTGCACAAAGGTTGATTCGAACGTTACAACCTGATTCAAGAACAGTTCAGGAGTTTTTCAAGAGAGAAGATATCGAAATCATTTTCAGGGAAATTGGCAGTGCCGGGGAAACGGATTTTGATGAAGATGATTCTGAGATTTTGAGCAATGTACTCGAACTGTCTAATAAGCGTGTCAAGGAATCCATGATTCCCCGTACGGAAATCTCGGCTGTAGAAATTGGCAGCGCAATTGATGAAGTTTTTGATGTATTTACTGAATCAGGCTATTCGAAAATACCCGTTTATGATGGCTCGATTGATAATATAGTGGGTGTTATTTTTGCCTATGACCTTTTTAAAAGGCCAAAAACTCTGAAGAGCATAATTCGTCCCATTAAACACGTTCCATACTCACAAAAATCTACCGATTTGCTCTCTGAGTTTCGCAAACTAAACGTGAGTATGGCTGTTGTAATCGACGAATATGGCGGTACGGCGGGACTTGTTACCATAGAAGACCTCATTGAAGAAGTGGTGGGAGATATTCAGGATGAATACGATACCGAAGAGACCATCATGAAAAAAGTGAGTGCAAAAACCTATATTCTTAGTGGTGATGCAGAAATTGAGGATATAGAAGAACAATTCCCCGAGATCGGACTTCGCGATGATGATACAAATTTCGAAACTCTTGCCGGTTATATTATCAATACTATCGGGAGAATCCCCAAAACCGATGAAGAGATTTTACTCGAAAATATGAAAATTATTATAACTAAAGCCAAACCAACGCGTATCGAAGTTGTTAAACTTACTCTGTTAGATTAAATTGGGACTGAAGTTTTATGACAGCTTTGAATTATCTTAAAGAGATGTCAGGTTTTCAATTTCAGTAGAAAAATTTGAATATAATCTGCAAAATCTGACAGGTCTTTAGCTTAATGACATTTACAAAGTACAAGTTTTTAAATAATTATAATAGTTTTCTTATATGTACACCACATATCCCGATTGGGCAAAAGAATTCGCCCGAAAATACCTGAGTAAAACGCTCAATCAGTTTGTGCTTCATGGTAATGTCAGAGATCTTGTTGAGCTAAAAGTAAAAAACAAGCCCGACTTCAAGCGGTTTAAACCATTTTTGGCTGAAGAATTATTCGGAGCGCGAGATATAGTTCTTTTTTATGACCGGTCATCCGGGATTCATTTCCGGGATAAAAGCTCAATGCAGGATTTCAACAATGCCCTGCCCAACGATTTAAAAGCCGGAGCGAATGGCAGTTTTACTAAACTTCCAAAAGATCCTAATCGTGTGATGGGAATTCTGGAAAGCTACTTTAAACTGCGAATAAGTGAGAATAAAAGCCTGGCATGCATTATAGATTACGCCGAAACGATTGTCCCAAACACCGATGCCGCCTCTGCGGGTTCTGAGGATAGAAACACATTGGTCTATCTTCTGAAATGGGCACAGGATCCGATTTTTATGGCAGCCGATTTTACAGTGGTATTGCTTACTGAAAATCTTACAGATTTAAACAGAAACATCGTTCAAAGTCCATATAATGCGGCTATTAAAGCCGACCTGCCCGATGAAACATCAAGATTGCGCTTTATCCGGCATTTCGCTGATGAAAAACTTTATAAAAAAGTAAGCGGGATTCCCGTAAAAACACTCGCGCAACAAACAGCCGGCTTAGGACTCATCCAGCTTAGAAGTATTCTTGCGAATGCAAGAGAAAACAAAGCAAAACTCGATTTCGATAGTCTGGCGAAAATTAAAAAAGAGCTGATTGAAGCCGAGGCTTACGGGTTGCTTGAATTTGTGGAAACAAAGTACGATCTCGATGCAGTCGCCGGACACGGCCCGGTAAAACAGCATTTACGCAATGCCAGCGCCGCTTTAAAAAATGGCAATCAGGATGTTTTACCTATGGGATATCTCGTCTGCGGTCCGGTTGGTACCGGAAAAACATTCATGGTTAATTGTTTTGCCGGAGAAGTTGGAATCCCCATGGTTAAGCTGAAAAATTTCAGGAGTCAGTGGCAAGGTGTTACCGAAGGAAATCTGGAAAAAATCCTTACTCTTTTAGATGCCATGGCTCCCGTTGCTGTAATGATTGACGAAGCCGATGCGTATCTCGGCGACCGAAGCGCATCTGGCGACAGCGGAGTTTCAAGCAGGGTTTTTGCCAAAATCGCGGCTTTTATGAGCAATACCGAAAATAGAGGCCGAATTATCTGGTTTCTGATGACTGCGCGTCCGGATTTAATGCCCGTTGACCTGAAACGGCAGGGAAGGGCGGAAGAACACCTGGCTCTTTTTTATCCTGAAACAACAGAAGAACGTATTGAAATCTTCGAGGCAATGAAGCGTAAAACGGGCATGACAATGACCAAAAATGAGACACCTGAAGTTATTACATCAGGAACAAAACGTTTTACCGGTGCTGATATGGAGGCCGCACTAACAAGAGCGAGATTCAGGGCTGCAACCGAGGGCAAAAAACGTGTCACCCCGGAAATACTGGAAGCCGTGCTCGAAGATTTTCTGCCGCCCACATATCCCGAAGAAATCGAACTGCAAACGTTGCTGGCTGTGAAAGAATGTACTTCAAAAAACCTGCTTCCTGAGCGATTCAAATTTATGGACAGAGAAGAACTGGCAAGCAGAATTGACGAACTAAAAGAATTAGTGAGATAAATATCATCCCCAATAACAAAAAATGAGTAAAACAGATATACAAATTGCCAAAGAAGCAGCGCTTAAAGCCAAAGAGATCATTCAGTATTACGACAAAAACAGAGACAAACTGAATATGGCTCACAAGGGCCGGCACGATTTGGTGACAAAAGCGGATGTTGAGACTGAAAAAGAAATCATTAGTATCATCAAAACGTACAGGCCTGATGATGTAATTCTCGGTGAAGAAACATCAGCCGGGCAGCAAACAGGGCAAGAGCGCACCTGGATAATTGACCCCATCGACGGTACTACAAATTTCGCGCATGCATTTCCGGTGTATTGTGTCTCTATTGCGTTGTACGAAAACCAGGAACCCTTGCTTGGTGTAATTCTTGAGGTCAACAGCGGTGAATTATTCCATGCTGAAAGTGGCAAAGGTGCTTTTTTGAATAATGAGCCAATCAGTGTTTCTACAGCGGAGCAACCTGAAGACGCTTTACTCGGGACGGGATTTCCGTACAGAGATATTTCGCTGATTGATGATTATTTGAAGTTGTTCAGGCGGTTTATGAAAGAGACGCACGGAGTACGAAGGCCCGGCAGCGCGAGTTATGACCTTGCATGTGTGGCAGCGGGACGTATTGACGGTTTTTATGAGTACAGCCTTGCGCCGTGGGATGTGGCTGCGGGGGCGTGCATTATAAAAGAGGCAGGGGGATTTGTTTGTGACTGGAAAGGTGAAACAAACTGGCTCGAAGGCGAGCGCATAATTGCCGGAAATACGCAGATATCAGAGTACATCCTCAAGTGCATCAAAGAAGAAATCCCCGAAAAATTCTGGGTAAAATCGTAGGTTTTAACGCATTAGCGTGCAATTTTGGTTTCTCGCGAAGGCGCAAAGGCGCAAAGAAAGTTTTACAAATATGCAACCTTAGCGTCTTGGCGTCTTTGCGTGCAATTTTAGTTTCTCGCAAACTCGCGAAGGCGTAAATAATATCGATGATTTGAACCACAGAGTTACACTGAGTTTTGCATAGAGTTACACAGTGTTAGTTTTCAATTCTATACACCGAACAAAGCAATTCAAGTAAGTCTTAATCTTTAAAACTCTGTGATTTCCTCTGTGTACACTGTGGTTAACTTTAAACAGTGCTAAAAATAGGGTGATTTTTTATCGAACTCTTTTATTGGATAAGAACGGGCTTAAATCTTTAAGCGGAATCGGGCCACCGTGATATTTGAATGGTTCGCCGTATGTGGCACCGATTTGATGTCCGAAAACCCTTGCTCTGCTCTTAATCATTTCCAGGAATGCCGGATCAGAAATATAAGTTGACTTTTCCCCTTCAGCGGGTTTCACATTAAACTGTGACTCAAAAGTCATTATAGCCTCAATTTTCGCTTCCATAGTTTCAGAAATATCCATAACAACATCTGGCTCGAAAGGAGTATCCTGCATATAACTAAAAATATGTGAAGGCCTCCATGGTTTCTGAAATTCGTTGTTGTGGGATGTCTCGATTTTCTGGAGTCCACCGTAAAAAAGAGCATCCATTGTTAGTTTATGTGCATGTCCGTGGTCAGGGTGCCGGTCGTTTTCTGCATTAATAAAGCATATTTCTGGTTGAATTAGCCGCACAGCTCTTATGATTTCCTTCTGTAATTCTCTTTTATTATTGAGCATCGTATCCGGTAATCCCAAATTATAACGGGATGCGCCAATAATTTTTGCAGCGGCATCAGCCTCTTTAATTCTTAGCTCAGGAGTCCCTCTTGTACCCATTTCTCCCTTGGTTAAATCAATTATTGCCACAGATAAGCCTTGGTTACTTAATAGCGCCAAGGTACCTGCACAACACAGTTCTACATCGTCGGGGTGTGCTGCAATAGCCAGAATTTGATGCTTTTTCATACTAATAATTTCATTTCAATACTGCTATTAAAAACTTTAGCTTGATACGGTAATTTCGTATAATAAATGTAACAATTGAAGCTCAAATAGCAGAAATTGGTTGGTTAGAATAATACATAATCGGTTTATTTAACCGGAATTTGAATTAAGGCAATTAATTTCTACTCACTCAAAATACAAAGATATATGGAAGAAAATGCAACTTCAAAGGTAAACGAAAAGGTCAAAGAGTTAAAAAACCTCGTGAACCATATCGTGACAGAAGAAGAATTGAAAGAAGGCTGGGAAAAAGTAAATTCTGAAGCTGAAAAAGTAGTTAAAGAAAATCCGATTCCTG
>SLDG01000267.1 GCA_007125355.1 Balneolales bacterium
AAGCAGGTCACCACGGAAGCCGGACAAGTTCACATGATTTCTTTCTGGAGGAAGTCCGTCCGCAAAAGGTGGTAGTTTCAAACGCACTCAGAAACCGATACAATCATCCGCACCCCGAAGCTACTTACAGGCTTCTGAACACCGGCGCAACCGTAAAATACACCAGTCTGCAAGGTGCCGTAATCTTAGAAATGACCGGCAATGGCATTCGCTATGTTAATTGGAGGTAGATTAAGATTAAGGCTGAGGTTTAGGCTAAGGCTAAGGGAATTCAAAATTGATAATTCAAAATTGATAATTATTCTCGGTATTTAATTCGAAATCAGCCACTTAACCAATCTGCGCACATCTGCGAAATCCGCGTGAAGCCTTAATATCCACTGTTATTGCCAACCAAGAAAAACTCTGCGTAAACACTGCGCACTCTGCGGTTAATTCAAAATTGTCAGCTTTACCAAAAAACGTTCCATGAATTCCCTTGGGAGATTTCTCGGGTAAACGTTGTTTAAAAAAGTGAGGGTGCTTTTTTCTTACAGCTAGAGTTTTAGCAACTACCTACCCTTGAAATGACAGTTATTGGCTTTGAGCTTCTAACTTTTAGCTTTCAGCTCTTTCAACCATCTTACTCCTCATCTTCAATCAATACCGGGTTCTCCGTCATTCTGTCTTCGGGTTCTTTAACGAACATCCATGCAACGGCAGAGGCAAGAACGGTAGCCGCGCAGACCATCAACAAAATATTTTTCTGGGTAACACCTTCCACAATTTCACCAATCGCGAAGCTGGAAACAAGCTGAGGAAGCACCACCGAAAGATTGAAAAGCCCCATATACAACCCCATTTGGTTTTGAGCCACTTTCTGACTCATAATGGCAAATGGTAAGCTGATTATCGATGCCCAGCCAATCCCAACGACCATCATTAGGACGTAAATTACATAGGGAGAATTTCCAAGGAACGCGATTGCGGCATACCCGGCTGCCATAAAGAACAGCGCCACATAGTGTGTTTTGATACGTCCTATTTTATTCGCCAATGGCTCTAAGATTAAGACCGGTATTATGGCGGCAACGAGATTCAGCGTAAAAAAGCTCCAGTTTACTACCGAACCAATTGCATCGCTTGTAAGGTCTGGAATCTGGAACTCCACAAAAGCGAAGAAGTAAATAAACATACTTTGCACACCGACCCATGAAAAAGAGTGTGCAGCCAGTACTTTTTGAAATCCGATTTTTCCGGCTTCTTCTGCAGATTTCCCTTCCTCTTTTTGAATCAATGCATGGACTATCAGGAAAATACTCAAACCAAGCGCAAAGGCCTCAAAATAGTATCCCGGAAACTCGAATCCTGACAAACGCTTGATAATGGCGTAAATCCCGTAGAGTAAAAATCCCCAAAGCGGACGAATATTCATGAAAACTTCGTACGTAGAAGCGTAATGAGCAGGAGTCGGATCCTGGCCTTCCATAGATTTTGTAATCTCGTCTTCGTCCTCTCCGTAGCGACCAAGATAACGAGGCTCTTTGATGAAAAACGGCGGGATTATAGAGAAAAGTAATACAACTATGGCACCTGAGTAAATCAGGAAAATATTACCCATCGTCGCGCCAACAAAGTACGAGAGTACCCCGAAACTACCTGATACGAATTGCATCCATGTGTACCCTTTGGTACGTGCGCGTCCTTCGGGCGTTACATCTGCAATAATGGAGCGGGTAGGATTAAAAGAAACATTAATGGAAAGGTCAAGCACCATAGAAATAACGATAGCAATACCCAAAATGGCCTCGATGCCAAGACCCGCCTGAATAATACCAATATTTGGCAGCGCCAGAAGCATAAGCGCGGCAAGCACGCCCCCGACCAGAATAAACACCCTTCGCCTTCCATTCATTACCCAAACATTATCGCTGATGATACCGATAATTACTTGTCCCAGAATACCTGCAATCGGCCCCGTGGCCCAGACCAAACCAATATCACTAATTGAAAGCCCGTATTGATATGTAAGCAACCAACTGAGCGCGGCGATTTGGATGGAAAGGCCGAGTCCCATAGCTGTGGCTGGCAGGGCAAGTAATGCGTAGAAAGAATTAGAGAGTTTCTTTTGAATTTCTAACATAGTTCCGGGTTGAAGTTCGTGAATGAAGGATCAAATAATGACAGTAAATTTAATGAAAGCGCTTACGTTATCATAATGAAAAATTTGGGATAAATTGTGCTTCAAAGTGAGATAATCTAGCACGTGCAGTGCCTCCCGGCACGCACGGGATTATGTGGCGTCCCGCCAACAGGTTTGGTTGGTCTCTATCATTGGTAACAATGTTCGCGCTTTCACGGCAGCGGGGACGCTGCTCTGAAACCCGTTCGCGCGAGGACGCGCTGAACGTGCATGCCCTTAATTTAGTTATTATATCAAATAAAGCCTCAGTACCATGCGCCGTCAGCTGCAACACCTTTGATAACTGTTATAAAACAAAAAATCATCTAAACATCACCACAAAAAAATGAAATACAACACCTCCATAATCTGGTTTCGCAACGACTTAAGACTTCACGATAACGAAGCACTGTTCCGGGCGGCTGAATCCTCTGATCGTATCATTCCGGTGTACTGCTTTGATCCGCGACATTTCGAAACCACCTCTTTCGGATTTCCCAAAACCGGCCCATTCAGAAGACGCTTCCTTGAAGAGTCAGTTAAAAATCTCGCTGAAAATCTCGAAAAAAAGGGAAGTGGCTTGGTTGTTTTCGGAGGGAAACCAGAGGAAATAATCCCGGAATTATGTGAGAAATATAATTGTAACGCCGTTTTTTATAATGAGGAGGTAACCTCTGAGGAAACCGAAATTGAAAAAAAGTTAACGGAAAAACTTCCCCAAAAAACCGAAATAAACACGTTCTTTTCGAGCACGTTGTATCATCCCGAAGATATACCCTTTGAGATTGATAAAACGCCGGATGTTTTTACGGCATTTCGAAAAAAAGCTGAGAAATATGCATCTGTCAGAAAGTCATTTCAGGTACCTGAGGTTTTACCCAGATTGCCAAATGGCGCCTCAGATGAGGGCGATATTAATTCGCAGAACCTGCCTGAAACAGAAATTGAAATTGATTCAAGATCAGTGCTTTCTTTCAAAGGAGGCGAAGATGAAGCAATGACTCGGCTTAAGTCTTATTTTTGGCATGGCGACCATCTAAAAAAGTATAAGGAAACCAGA
>SLDG01000291.1 GCA_007125355.1 Balneolales bacterium
CCGATTTATTGGACACCTCCACCGGCGACCAAACCGACTTGCCAACGGTATTTGCATTAAATCAAAACTATCCCAACCCATTCAACCCAACTACCCAAATTCAGTACGAGTTGCCTGAATCGGCCAACGTGCGTTTGGAAGTGTACAATATGATGGGTCAGCGAGTGGCGACGCTTCAAAACGGTCAGCAAAACGCCGGAAATCACACCGTTTCCTTCGATGCAGCGAATCTGGCCAGTGGCGTGTACATATATCGCCTCACGGCTGGCAGTTTTGTAGAGACGAGGAAGATGATGCTGGTTAAGTAGTTTAGAATTTTTGAAAGCGCTGCGCGCCTGTCCCGACGGCTTCGGGGGTTCTCCGCTTCGCTGCGAATCAGAGTTCAGAATTTTTTACAGATTTAGAGTAACATTTTTAGATTATGAATAAAGCCTGTCAGGATTCAAAACCTGGCAGGCTTTTTTTATGATCCGTGCATGGCAACCAATTAGGTAGTGAAAGTCCACTTTGGAGGTGTAATCGCCAACTATTACTCAAGTATTTGATAATCCCTTTACAGTAAGATATATGGCTCACACATATACTTTTCGTAGTAAAACAAAACTTTAGAGCGTTTTGAATGATTTATACACGTTTGTGACTAATTTTATGTCTATTATGACGCATCTTATTAAGAAATCGAAAAATGTCTTCGGAGACGTAACCGGTACATCCTCAAAATAACCGGTTAATATGCCTTATTTATGGTTTGGTTTTTGAAAGGTTAATACTAACCGGGTTAAATCCTCTAAATAAAAAAATATGACTAAACCTAAGCGTAAACATTTAGCTACCCTCATTGTCGTGTTATTTTGCACAGTACTACTGTCTTACAGCGTAGCATTCGCCAATAACATCCAAGTCACCAACGCATCTCTAACCGGCCAAAACACGGCCGAAGGCTATTGGCTGGTGCAGTTCGATCTGGATTGGGAAAACTCCTGGCGCACTTCTTCGGCGCCCAACAACTGGGATGCCGCCTGGGTATTTGTGAAGTACCGTATTACCACAGCAAACGGTGGTGATGATATATGGAAGCACGCCAGCCTTAACAATTCCGGCCACAGCGGCGGCACTGGCACAGCCTCCACCATTGATGCTGGCCTGCGAACACCCGGTAGCGCCTTTGATGCCGCTACCAACCCCGCAGTGGGTGTATTTATTTACCGTTCCGCTGATGGCACTGGCACTTTTTCCATTACCGGCGCACAGCTACGCTGGAACTACGGCAATATTCTAGCTGATAATCCCAGTATAGAAGTAAAAGTGTTTGCTATTGAGATGGTGTATGTGCCGGAGGGGGCGTTTGCGGTTGGAAGTGGCGGAACGGAAAACGGAAGTTTTACCAATGGCTCATGGACTTCAGGCGCTACAATTCCGCTTTCCATATCTTCTGAAAGCGCACTTACCATTGGCCAATCTTCTGGCAACCTGTGGGAAACGTTTAGTATTATAGGAGCCGGAACCTTGCCCGCTGCTTTTCCTAAAGGTTTTGCTGGCTTCTACAGCATGAAATACGGGATCACCCAGCAGCAGTATGTAGATTTTTTGAATACGCTGACCTACAATCAGCAAAATGCCCGTGTTAACGGGCCCCCCAATGCCGCTGCCGGCACCTTTACAAACAATGCTAACCGGCATAAGATCAAAATTCACACCTCCGGAGTCGCATCCACTACTCCTGCCATTTATGAAACCGAACACCCCTTTGTAGCCAACAACTTCCTAAGCTGGATGGATGGCGCTGCCTACAGCGATTGGTCAGGCCTGCGCCCGATGACCGAGTTGGAATTCGAAAAAGTAAGCCGGGGAACAATTGCACCGGTGGCCAATGAGTATGCCTGGGGTACGGCTACAATAGCAAACACTGCTTACACATTAAGTAATAGCGGGCTATCCAACGAAGGCATTGCCACCAACTACAGCACCACTGCCGGAAATGCGAGATTTAACCAAGATCTTGGTAGTATTGATGGCCCCTTGCGTGTAGGAATATTTGCGGGGCATGACTCAAATACCGGCCGCATAACTGCTGGTGCCAGCCGTTATGGCATTATGGAGCTGAGCGGCAACCTGTGGGAAAGGCCTGTAACGGTTGGTAACGCTGATGGCCGCGCCTTTACCGGAGTGCACGGCGACGGCACTTTAAGTACCAACGGTCACGCCAACGAAACGGCCTGGCCGGGGCTTATCAGCGGTGAGGTAACCGGCGCGGTCGGCTCCGGCTTACGCGGGGGTTCCTGGTCATCGAGTGCTATTTTTCTCCGGGTCTCGGACCGCGGCGGTGCCGCTACCACCACTACCCTTCGGAACGGCTCCTACGGCTTCCGTGGTGTGCGGTCGTTGCCGGTTGCCGTTGGGGGATAGATTATAGGGGGTTTGGGGGCGAAGCCCCCCAGCTGATGAAATAATAATAGTATATAAAGAAGAGCATTACTCTAAAACAACGTAACGTATGAAAACAAAATATTTAATATTCGCAATCGCCATAGTAGTTTTTAGTTGGGAAACTACCTTGGCTCAATATAACGGCGGTGATGGCCGAGGCGATAGTATGATATTATTTTTAGGCTTGGGTGATACCCCGGCTCATTTTGCCGGCGGTGATGGCCGCGGTGATACCATGTATAAAATCACTGCCTCCAGCGCCTCCATCTCCGAAGGCGCTGGAGATGGCTGGAGATTTCTTAGCACACCGGTTTCTACCACCTATGGCACACTACTTAATCGCATTTGGACACAAGGTGCAACCGGTTCTAATGACCCCGGTTCTCATCAACATAATATCAAAAGATTCAATGGCACTGACTATGTGAATGTTACCGATATGACAACTGCTATTGCCCCTGGTGATGGATTTGCAGTGTTTGTATTTGCGCGAGATATTCACAATGATGATAACAGTATGAATTGGCCTAAAGTATTAACTGTTGTCGGTGCTCCTGAAACTGATGATCTTGTACTCAATAGCAAACTGAATCAAGGTGTTGATGTTTTCACTCTTCTTGGCAATCCGTTTCCGGAAGCGATCGGTTTTGACGGATTTAGCATAAATAACATGAATAACATTGTGTATGTGTATGATCACAATTTCACAATTGGTCAATTTACCCACGATGACACTACAGGTTGCTTCGAAGACGACGTAATGGTACCATGTCCTGGTGGAGGAGCATTCCG
>SLDG01000083.1 GCA_007125355.1 Balneolales bacterium
AACAGCATATCCCTTCTCCACGCATTCCAATGCAAAGTGCCGCTGCGCACTCCAGATGTATGCTATTTTTTTTAAGTGAAACGGCAGAAAACTTACTTCCTCTTTTGATTCCACGAAAATCAGCAAAGGATGTTCATCAAGAACCTCTTTAGGAAAAACCGATAGATTCAGCTGGTCAATGCTAATGTAAAGTGCATTTTTGGGGATGTCTTCGTAATTACCGGAAAATTCAGAAATAAAGCCGTTCTGCATAATATAAAGTTGAGCGTGTATGAAATGAGTCAATTACACTTTGATAACTTTATTAATCCGGCAAATCATTCATTAAAGTAAAATAATATATCCTGCCCTGCATTCTCATAAATAAGATTGCTGATATATGAACTTCCAAGTGGGTTTGGGTGATCATCCCCTTCAATTTCAATGATTGAAAAATCATTATTTATTTTTTCTAAAAGCTGAGGTGTGATATCATGATAAGATATTTCCAAATCAAGAGCTAAGGAATCTAATATAGAGAATACCTTACTGTCGTAGATAGTGGTTTTTTCTGGAACAATAAATCCGGTTGTGGTTATCCAAACTGGCACATCTTTTTCATCAGCCAGCATTTTTAAATTTAGAAAAAGTTTAGAGCCAAGAGACAAAATGTAGTCTGACTCTTCTGAAAAAGCATCAGGCTCAGGAATTGGAACTTGGGTTCTTTCATGATTGAAATTATGAGTCAAATCTTGAAAAAACCAAGGCCAGGCAAAACGATGAATCCCACTTACCAAGTGAAAGCTTTCCTGAAGAAACTTATAGGCCATAGATCGATCAAGGAAGGATTTTATTCTTCTTTCACGCCATCTTTGTGAAGGAATTAAAGATCCTGAATCATAGACGTATAGATTTCTCGCAAGGCTTCTAAAAAAGTCATGGTAATTAAGGACAATTAAGATTCCATCTATTGGTAAGTCGTTACCTTCTGTCTCTAATCTGGCAATCCAATCAGCCAAACCTGTGCCACCAACCCCGGCATTTATAAATTTGATATTAGACTGAGGATGATTAATCTCAAAAGTATCGTTTAGTTTATGTATAAAGGTTTCTTCTTTATTCAGGTACAATCCAAAAACGAAAGAGTCACCAAATACAAAGATATTATTACTTTCAGAATAAGGTGATTCTCCTCGTGTGCGATAATCAGAGAAATTATATCTGAAGCGCATATTTCCAAAGGAATCTTTGGCATCACCACCTTTTTGGTTCATCATGTAGCCTCTTTCGTGCATTTCAAGCCATGTACTTCTTGGTGTGCTGATACCCGTAATTCTGAGCCCAATTTCCAGAATTGCGAGACAGGTAAGCAAAACAAAAAAAATCAGTATAACTGAGAAGGCTAAATTCTTTTTCATTTTTTAGAGTAATGATTCGCTTTTATCTAAGAATAAAATATAAATACGTTTTATAAAGTAGGCTAATTAACATTTGAAGTGCCCGATTCTGCGGAAAAATGAATCCTTGGGGGCTAGCCCCCAAGGATTTTCGGAAAGTTTGCGTAGCTTTCTGCTTTTTTCCGACCAAAGAATCCAGCACATGAAAAACTACACGCACATAACCTACACCGAAAGATACCATATTCACGGGTTAATTCAACTCAACCACTCTATCCCATACATTGCTGCTCAACTCGGGCGGGATCCTACCACCATTCGCCGTGAGCTTGAGCGGGCAGGTGGGTATGGCCAGTATGACCCTAAAGCCGCGCAGCAGCAGTATGATCAGCAACGTAGCCAAAAACGAACTCCATACCGGTTTGAAGGCCTGTTAAAGCATTATGCACTTACGCTACTGTCCAAAACAGACCTTGAGCCT
This sequence comes from Balneolales bacterium, assembly GCA_007125355.1. Lineage (GTDB taxonomy): Bacteria > Bacteroidota > Rhodothermia > Balneolales > Cyclonatronaceae > SLDG01. The sequence goes on from SLDG01000083.1 coordinate 1,858, forward strand.
GCTGCCATCGGACCCCGGCTGGTACTGGAATATGGCTCGGACATGTCCGTGTCCCATATGACCATTTACCGGTATATTTATGAAAATGCCCGCCATGGCGGAACCCTTTATAAACATCTGAGAACGGCACGTAAACGCCCCAAACGCCGAAACAAAGTCAAAACAGTGCGACAGTTAATCAAAAACCGCAGCTGGATCGACGATCGGCCTAAAGAAGTCGATGCCCTGGAACGAACCGGTGACCTTGAGCGGGATACAATTGTCGGGCCAGGCAACAAAGGAGCCATACAAAGCATTGCAGACCGAAAATCAAGCTATTGCTGGCTGGCACAGGTACATTCCAAGTCTGCGCGTGATAATCACATCGCTACCCGTAAACTGCTCAAAGATCTACGTGACCGCGTTTATTCGTTGACGAATGATAACGGGGTTGAATTTGCCGACCACCTGAAAACGGCTGCATATTTGAATACCACCGTTTGGTTTTGTCATCCCTACCAGACTAATCAAAGCGCCAGAATTGAGCAAATAAATAAACTTATACGGCAATATATTCCCAAAAAGAGAGATATCCGGTTTGTTCAACCTAAGGAATTGGCGCAAATCTGTGAAAAACTTAACAACCGACCACGAAAAAAACTTGGCTATTTAACGCCCAAAGAAGTATTCTTTAATGAATCAAAACTCGAAAAATTAACCAATGACCCTTAACTAAAAAATCGGGCACTTAAAATGTTATTCTGCCGTATTTAATTGAGGCTATTTAAATTTCTTTTCCTTAATTATGTATAAAGGCCGATTGCGAGTCTGAAAATAAATTCTTGTCAAATACTCACCCAAGATTCCTATGGACATTAATTGAATACCACCAAACATTATTACTGTAAATAGTAAGGCTGTAAATCCTTCAGGCACATCACCATAATAAAATCTCATATAAAGGACATGTAGACTGTAAACCAAAGAAATAGTAAAAGCAAAAAAGCCGCATAAAGTAATGAACTTTATTGGGAATTCACTAAAGTTAAAGATACCATTATAGGCTAACTTAGCAAGTTTACTAAATGTATACTTTGATTTCCCAGCACTTCTTTCTTTTCTCTCATATTTTATACCAGTTTGTTTAAATCCTATCCAGGCTCTCATCCCTCGTATATATCTATTTTCTTCTGGCATTTCATTAAGTATGTCTATAACTCTTCTGCTAATGAGCGAAAAATCTCCACTGTCTATGGGTAAATCTATGTTAGTTATTCTTGACAAAAACTTATAAAAAAGCTTGTAGAGAAATCTTTTAAAGTATCCTTCTTTTCTAAATTGTCTAATACCATATACTACATCATAACCATT
>SLDG01000205.1 GCA_007125355.1 Balneolales bacterium
AATCGAAGGAGTGCATCCACACGATATCGGCACAATTCTCGATGAAGAAGCAATTGCGGTCCGTACGGGCCACCATTGCGCGCAACCGGTAATGGACAGATACAACGTACCGGCAACAACGCGGGCATCTTTCGCTTTTTATAACACGTTTGAAGAAATCGATGCTTTGTATGATGCATTGATAAAAGTAACAGATTTGTTTGATGTTAACTAACCGTACGAAAAACCTTTATCAGGAAGTTATTCTCGACCATAACAAAAATCCCCGTAATTACAGGGAAATCGAGAATTTCAGCCATATGGCAAAAGGCCATAACCCGTTATGCGGGGATAAACTTGATGTTTATTTAATACTAAATAACGAGGATATCATTGAAGATGTCAGTTTTATTGGTGATGGATGTGCTATTTCCAAAGCATCGGCATCGGTAATGACAAGCGTTGTCAAGGGTAAACACATATCATATGTGAAAGAGTTATTTAGTGGATTCCATGACATGGCAACGGGAAAAGCAGAACCCGGGCAACAGCCTGAGATGAAGCGACTCAGGGTATTCGCGGGGGTGCGTGACCTCCCGGCCAGAGTAAAATGTGCAACGTTATCATGGCATACATTACAAGCTGCCTTGGATAACAGAGAAAAAATTACAACAGAATAAAAGAAAAAAGAGGTACAAACATGCCTAAGATCGCAGAAATTGAACGTACTCCAAATCCCAACGCTATTCGTTTTGTGCTGAAGGATCCTATTTCACAGGGTGTAACGCGTTCTTACGAGAATGCTGAACAAGCGGCTAAAGACCCGTTTGCAAGCAAGCTTTTTGAAATAGATAATGTACTTAATGTGTACTATGTTGACCGTTATGTAACGGTTACACAGGATGGGAGTCAGGACTGGAATGACCTTCTCAGAAAACTGGCTACACCTATTCGTGAAGCAGAAGCAGTAGGCGCACTTGAAACCGATGATGAAGAAGTTCATCTGAGTAAAGAAGCGCAGGACGACCCCCGGCTTGAGCAAATTAACCAAATGTTAGATGATCAGGTACGGCCATACCTGCTTGCCGATGGCGGTGGGTTAAAAGTACTGGGATTGGAAGAAAACATCCTCAAGGTGCATTATCAGGGCGCGTGTGGAACGTGTCCGACTGCAACAACAGGAACACTTTACGCCATCGAAAGTATGGTGAAGAGAATTCATCCAGAAATCGAAGTTAAATCAGTTTAAACAATGGCTATAACCCTAAGTGATAGGGCAGCAAAGAGAATCGAGGAGATTCGAAAATCAGAAAATCGCAGTAAAGACTGCCGGTTGAGGATTGGTGTGGTTGGAGGAGGCTGTTCCGGATTATCTTACAAGCTCGAATTTGATGATTCTGAGAAAAATCCAGAAGCCAAAGAACAGGAGATTGAAATAGATGATATCAAAATTGTCATCGACATGCGAAGTTTCCTCTATTTGGCCGGAACAAAACTTGACTACACCGACGGACTGGAAGGAAAGGGATTTCATTTTATCAATCCGAATGCCAGCAGAACATGTTCCTGCGGTGAATCATTTGCGGTGTAAGTAATATGGAACCTATTGTAAACAAAGTAGCAAAATCCGGACTTGTAACGATTGATTTACAGCAATTTGAACCACAACACGAAATTGCTGAATTCGACTTGAAAGAATATCTCTACATGGAGATGATTCTCAAAGAAAAAGACTACAGGAATGCGCTGGAATCATTCGATTGGAGTGTGTATAGTGATAAGATTATCGCTGCGTATTGCTCTGCAGATGCCATAATCGCGCAATGGGCATATATGTTGATTGTAACTCATGCCCATGGGATTGCTGAAAGCGTGTATTTCGGTACACCTGCGCAAGTACGCGAGAGATGCATGTTAGATGCCATTGATAAGCACGATTGGACGCAATACGCTGACAAAAAAGTTCTCCTGAAAGGATGTAGCGATAAAGAACTTTCACCATCTGTTTACCTGAGTGCAACTCAAAAATTAATTCCAATAGTTGACCGGCTGATGTACGGCGAGGCGTGTTCCTTTGTGCCGGTATATCGAAAGAGAAAACTCTCAAGCGCCAGAAAATGAATAAAACAGCCCTCATTACCGGAGCAAGCAGGGGGATTGGGTTTGAGGCTGCCAAAAAATTAATTGAAGCCGGTTGGCGTGTTACCGGCACAGCACGAAAGTCGGTTTTCCCGGATAGCCTAAAAAACAATCTTTTGTTTTCCGGTATCACTGTAAGCCTCGAAAATCCAAAAGAATTAGAAAAACTACGCAGTACTGTAGAGGATTGTGATGTACTCATAAACAACGCCGGAATCTTTGAGCCTGTTTACGTGGAAAAATCTGATGAAGAATGGGATAAAAACTGGGAAACTACCTTACAGGTAAACCTTGTTGCACCTGCTAAACTATCTAAGTGGGCTATTCATTCTTGGCTAAAAAGCAATAAACAGGGGATAGTCATAAACGTATCTTCAAGAGCTTCATATCGGGGGGAAACCGCTGAATACTCCTCCTATGCGTCATCCAAAGCTGGGCTTACAGCTCTCACAAAAACTATTGCACGTGGGTTTGGCAAAAAAAACATTCTTGCATACACCATAGCTCCGGGTTTCGTAAACACAGATATGGCAGCGGGTTCCGTTGATGTGTACGGAAAAGAGTATATTACGGCGGGACTTGCACTAAACGACATAGTGCAACCTTATGAAACCGGTGAACTTATCGCCACGCTTGCAAGCGGTGTATTTCCGCACATGACGGGACAGACATTTCATATTAACAGTGGCTCTTACATGATTTAGCCCGAGTTAGCGCAAAATAAACTAATATGAGCATAGAAGAACGAAAAAAAGATCATGTAGACCTGACAGCCCAGGGACAGGCGGCGTACCAAAAAACGACCGGTTTTGAGCGTTTTGATTTTGTTCATAATCCACTACCAGAAGTCAATTTCTCAGAAATATCAACAGGGGTCAGTTTTCTTGGCAGGAATTTCGATTTTCCCCTGTTTATTTCTTCAATGACAGGCGGATACTCGCGGGCCGGAGCAGTGAATTCGATTATTGCTTCATTTTGCGAAAAGCACAATCTACCGTTTGGGGTGGGAAGTCAACGTGTTATGCTCGAGAAACCAGA
>SLDG01000353.1 GCA_007125355.1 Balneolales bacterium
GGATCGGCGTGGTCAACGGGATCGGCGTGGTCAACGGGATCGGCGTGGTCAACGGGATCGGCGTGGTCAACGGGATCGGCGTGGTCAACGGGATCGGCGTGGTCAACGGGTAGAGTCAGGGCATGCCCTGACTCTACGATGGTTGAACCACCATCGGTTGAACCACCGCCACCGGTTGGATCGCCACCACCGGTTTCAATATCCCGTGGTTTATCCAAAATCAATATCCCGTGGATATGATTGGGCATCACCACGAATTCACCCAATTTAACGTGTGGGGAATGATTGGGGATTTCATACCACAAAATATCCGCAATTACACCCAAACGCGATAACCGCATATTCCCATTTCTGATTTCACCGAAATAATGTTCCCTGTTTTTTGTACAAATTGTGATAAAATAGGCTCCATTCCAGCCATAATCCCACCATTGTGCCCGCGCTGATTGAATACGGTATTTATTTTTGTATTTATCCATGTTTATTGCCCTTTTTGCCTTGCCCCTATAAATAAATTAAATTCTAACAAGTTTTGCCCGAATACTAAAATAAAAACATCAACAAATTCTCCTAATTAATTAATAAAAAATTAACTTGACAATAAGTTAATCAATCGTTTAATTAACAATATAAGTTAGCAACTTGCCGTTAACTTATTTCAGCTGTAAAAATCCTGCGACCTTTGGTACAGTAAATTGTTTTCTTTGTATTTGTGGATGCCTATTTGCAACGCAATAAATACGAAAATACTTTAATCAAAGCTGAAATAGCGGTATCTTTAGACAACTCAAAAACGAGGTAGAATCATGTCAAAACACTCAACATCTGAATTATTTCTAATCGCTTCTGCTGCTTTTTTAGGCGGCTTATTAATAAGTGCGTTCACCAACCCCAAAACGGGTGCTGAAAACAGAAAATGGTTTTCTGACAGCACGGATGAATTTCAGCAAAAAGTCAGGAAAACCGGAAAAGAAATGAAAAAGAAAAATTTTCCGGACTTATACGAAGCTACAGAAGACCTGGGTTTAACCGAAGAAGACCTTCTGTAAATAACAAAGGATTTGCAGTATAGGCATCATTGAAATGCTTGGATTTATTGCGTATTCTCTGTGAGAAGAACAAATTTGGGTTTAAAGCAATAAATTATGCGAGAGGTTTTACTGCAATCAATTTGGGCAAAAGGCCTTACCGATGACAGGCGTTACATAACGCTTAGAGGCCATGAGGTTGTACTGTTAGATCAGGGAGAGTTGAATAACGGAGATGGCCCTGATTTTTTGGGTGCACGTGTATTAACCGAAGATGGAATCACCCTGTATGGCGATATTGAAATACATACAGAAGAATCGGAATGGTTTGCGCACAAACATCACGAGAATCCGAAATACAACTCTGTAATACTGCATGTGGTGCTGTACACATCCCCAAAAAGAGTACACACGCTTGATGGGTACACGCCCGATACACTTTGCATGCTCCCGTATATAGAGTTCAGTGCTTTCAGCGAGTTAAGTAAACCAGGCACATGGCCTTGCTCGGGCCACATACATCATATTTCACCAGCCATTATAACCCGCCAATTCGAAGAAGCCAGGCAGCAATACTTCGAAAGCAAAACAGCTCAGATGATGAGCTATTACGATGGCTTCCTGCCCCTTTCCGAGGCCTGGAAGAAAATGCTTTGCATGGCGTATGGCTATGGTTTGGGCATCAGCGGAAACTCAGATCCAATGGCTCGTCTTGCCAGTTACATTTATGAAGAATTCCAGGCGGGCATCAGTCTTGAAGCTCTAACGGAAAAAGCAAAAGAAGCATCGGGTTTAGCATCTGATAAAAAGCAGTCACTTTTTAAACGTACAGACTGGAGTTTGAAAAACGCGCGTCCAGGTAATAAACCCACAGACAGAATCCCAGAGCTATCCTATTTTATGTATCAACTCGATCAGCTTAATCCCAGAGATCACAGAACTAATCCCCAAAAAAGCTGGAAGCTTCTTCTTCAAAAAAAGCATAAACGCAACCACTTGCTCTATCATATAACCTACCTCCCCTGCTTGTATATTCTCGGCGATTTATTATTCGATCACAAGATAAAAACCTTCGCTTATGAGGCGTGGCAATCCCATACATTCGTAAAAGACTCATGGCTCATTAAAGAATTTGAAAATGCCGGTTTCGGTGCAACAGCAATTCCAAATCATCTTGGCTCAGTTTATCAGTATAAACACAAATGTTCGTTGCGGCGTTGTGAAGGTTGCGAGATTTTTAAGGCTATAAGGGCGTGAGGGGATTGAGAATTGTCAATTGAAAATTAGGGAGCTGATTCTATTCAGGAGTAAATTAAGTGTCAGGATTCTGAATAATGAATAAACAAATACGCAAATAAAGCATCCAAAATGGTACCTCAAAAGCACATCTCATACCTCATACTCAGGCTGCCAAATCACACAAAATGTTGCTTGACTATTTAGGGGAAGCTTCATAAATTATAGTTCTGTTCAAATATCGAACGACTGCCCGGTCGTCTAATGGCAGGACAGCGGGTTTTGGTCCCGTCAGTGGGGGTTCGAGTCCTCCCCGGGCAACGATTAAATGCAGTGTATTCCCAAGGAAGGATGTACGATTACGTTCATCCTTTTTTTTAATAATACAATTTCCTCAACATTCAAAATTGGAAAAGCCGCTCGCAATATTTTCAGGTCGCAGCAACGTTGCTCTCTCGAGGGCTATTGCTGAGCAATATGGGAGTACACTCGGTGAAGTAACCATTAAAAACTTTTCTGATGGCGAGCTTTATGTGAAATTTCAGGAAAGTATAAGGGGTGTCGATACCTACGTCATTCAGTCTACTTCGGCTTCTGAGGGAAGCATAATGGAACTGCTGATGATGATTGATGCTGCCAAAAGGGCATCTGCTCACAGGGTTACAGCTGTTATACCGTATTTCGGGTACGCCAGGCAGGATCGAAAAGATCAGCCCCGCGTTTCCATTGCAGCAAAATTGATGGCCAACTTACTGACAACTGCCGGAGCCGACAGAGTCCTTACAATGGATTTACACGCGCCGCAGATTCAGGGGTTCTTTGATATACCGATGGATCACTTGTATGCCAGTACCATTTTTGTAGATTTCTTCCGCAGAAATGTTATGGATAATCTTGTTGTAGTAGCTCCTGATGTTGGAAGTCTTAAAATGGCAAGAGCGTATTCTAAAAAACTGAATGCCGGATTGGCTTTTGTAGACAAAAGGCGTCCCCAACAAAATGTAGCCGAAGTAATGAACATAATTGGTGAAGTGGAAAATAAAAATGTACTGCTTGTAGATGATATGATTGACACAGCAGGAACACTAACCAACGCGGCCTCGGCGCTCAGAGAGCGAGGTGCTCTGAAAATTGTAGCGGCCGGTACCCATGCAATTTTATCAGGCCCGGCATATCAGCGCATTGAAGATTCGCCTATTGATATGGTACTTGTTTCAGACACAGTGCCGCTTCAGAAGCATTCGGACAAAATTAAAGTATTGAGTGTTGCCGGCGTATTCTCAGATGCCATAAGAAGAATTTATACTGATGATTCTATCAGTACCCTTTTTGACGATTAACGATTAAAAAAAACATTAAAATGAAAAAGCCAGAAATTATTGAGATAGAAACCAGCGTTCGCGAAACCGGTTCAAAATCAAGCCGGAACCTTCGTGGTGACAATCTCGTGCCAGCCGTTGTTTACGGGCCTAAAATTAAAGAGAATCTTACAATTAGTATCCCTGAGCTTACCGTAGACAGAATGCTTAGTGTTTCTGAATTGCAGATTCTCCGCATCAAAGTAGATGGCAAGCAAATCGACTGTACAATTAAGGATGCAGAATTTCATCCCGTAACTGACAAAGTATTGCATGTTGATCTTTATGCTCTTGACAAAGACACTCCGTTTACTTTCGTTATTCCTATTAGGCTCGAGGGCACTCCTGCCGGCCTTACTGAAGGTGGACGCCTATATCAGCCACTTCGTGAGATTCAGGTTAAGTGTTTGCCTGAGCACATTCCTGCTGAATTCGTTGTTAAAGTTGGAAAACTCCAAATCGGACAAACGTTGAAAGTGCGCAGAGTAAAGGCCACTAATCTGGAGATTCTTACTCCCGGCGATCGTACTATTGTTGTAATCAGGCCGCCTAAAGGTGCTATTGTATCTATCACCGAGGCTGAAGAGGATGAAGAAGCAGAAGGTGCTGAGGGCGAAGAAGGTGCTGAGGAAAAAGCTGAGGCCGCAGAGGCAACAGAATAATCCGGGTTAATGGCCATCATTACCGGTTTGGGAAATATCGGCGGGGAATACGAAAGTACCCGCCATAACATAGGCTTTGTTATTGCAGACCGCCTCGCCGATAAACTTTCCATTTCTTTTGAAGCCGGACAAGGCCCTTTCCTTGTTGCGGAAGGGCGGTTTAAGTCACAGCCGGTCAAAATTATCAAGCCCACCACTTACATGAACCTGAGTGGTAACGCCCTTACCAAAGCTATGGTTCGCTATAAAACAGGTGCAGACCGTTGCCTTGTCTGCTACGATGATATCAACCTGCCACCAGGCAAAATCAGATTTCGTCCGGGAGGTTCAGCTGCCGGCCACAATGGCGTGCAACATATCATAGACCGTCTTGGAACAAAGAATATCCCGCGCCTGCGTTTTGGAATTGGGGATAATTTCCCCCGAGGCAGGCAAGTCGATTATGTACTTGGAAAATTCAATGAGGATGAGCTGCCCGATATTGAAGCCGGACTCGAAGCCTCGATTGATGGAATCTTATGCTTCATCAGAGAAGGCATAACTCATACCATGAATCGTTTCAACTGAAACTATATTTCGTTAATAAGTTTAAGGATTACACTAAGACACAAGGACTCAAAGTTCACGACGTATTAGCCTGAGTTCGATTTTAATCTTTCCGGATAGCTATTTTATTTATTGGGAAGAATATTTTTCTAAAAATAAGGGAAGTTTAATTGCATTCGGTAATTTGAACCACAGAGTTGCACAGTGTCTTGCACGGAGTTACACAGATTTTTTCTTTTTCATTTTGCACAGGATTGCAATTCTAACCAAATTTAAACTCTGTATATTACTCTTTACCCTCTGTGGTTTTTAAAAATAGCAGGGTTGCTAAGAACTTTTTCTTAAAATCGAACTCAGGTTTTATATTATTTTCTTTGTGAACCACGCGCGCTTTGCAACTTAGTGTTTATTCTCTTTACTTTTTGGCACACACTTTAAATTACCCCACAGAAATGGACATTTTTAAACTGATTTTTGAACACGATTTAAGGCTTGAGCAACTTTCCGGCAACCATGATCCCCGACAGGAACGCAAACGCCCTTCTACTTTAGAGGAGTTCATGAAACCTGTGCAAACCTACTCCAGTTTTTACCTTACCGGGACGCGCTTCCCTGAGCAGCATTTCGGGCTCAATGCGCTGGAACACTACAGCGCTTTGATGAGTACATTTGCCAATTCAATGCATGTAGAAGAAGTTTTCACTCCGGGAGATGCCTATCCTTTAGACAACCTCGCAGCTCTTGCCAAACCCGGCCAAACATTTACCACACAAAAAGACAAAGCTGACGAACATAATGCTTTGTTTTCGGTAGATTTGTCTGTTCGTGAAAAAATCCCCTATCTGAAAGAAGCCCTTGATGGTGGTCAAAAAATCATTTTTGCGGAGAAAGCACATAATGGCACCGATTTATTTATGTTCAGTAAAGACAACGTCTATGAGCAAATGTTCGAAGCTTTTAAACCGCTTTTATCTGACACATTCCGGTTTTTCAGCATAAACGGAAAGCGCGCTAAAAGTGAGCGCCTGTTTTATTTCGAAACATGGACACTCGAACGTCCACCGCACGGCTTTGAGGAAGTGTTTAAAGAAACAGTACTGAGATAAAAAAAGTCTAATTTTCAGCCGAATTCAATAAATTTCTGTCTTTCAGAAGTACGAACAGAATCAACAGAAATGCCGCGCCGGGAATTAGATAGGCCATGGTTAATTTATAAAGATGCAGGAAAAAAATGTGAATCCCGATTCCCGCGAAAAAGAAAGCAACCATAAAAATCCCAAGAACCGAGTGGATTATTAAATGCCATATAACAAACCGGTTCGACTTATCGAAAATTACCAAGAGCATCAATGGGAATACAAGATAAAAACCAAACGGGAAACCAAATGTAAGCTCCTGATCATGCCTTTGTTCATCAGTACTGATTATAAAAATCTTAAAGCTCACTGACCTGCCATGTTCCTCTAACCGCAGCCTGTCGTTCTCTTCAATCATTGGCTGCGCAATGGGATGAATGATTTCCTGAGCGAGATATGCCCTCATGGGCCTGATTGCCATCAGATACAAAACTGCAATAAACAGTACAATGACAACTCTTATGGCATTTTCTTTATTTACAAATCTGGAAATATTCATTTGCGGGATTCAGTTAGCATAATTTTCAAATATGAAAGGGCCGTAAAAAAGGACGCCGGTAAAATAATTAATTTTTTTCTCGTATCCCTGAAAAGTAAAAGCCCCCAATATCCGGCAAACGAATAGGCAATTATCGTTGCCCATGCCGCACCAATGCCCCCCATTGCGGGGATTAGTGCATAGTTTACGAGTACATTAATCAGCGCTGCCAACCCGGAAATGTATAGAAACAGATGTAGTTTTTTTTGGATTACATACCATTTCCGCATCAATTCAATCATAAAAATAAAATACAACGACCAGATGTGGATGGACAGAATATTTGCTGAGGGAGCATACACTTCCCCAAGAAATAATAAAATTACCCACTCACCTAAAAACCAGACTGGAATCATTATAGCGATTGCCAGCCAACCGAGAATACCAGCGGTACGCTTAAAATAAATGTCAAAAGACCCGTCTGATTTTCGAAATGCCTCAAGTAAAGCGGGATAAGCTGAGGTAACAATAGCTATGGCTAAAAAAGCCCAGTATTCCGAGAATGGAACAGCTACAGCATAAAACCCAACCTCGGTATCACTACTTAGCCAACCGAGCATAACCTGATCTATTTTAAATAGAACCAACACAAAAGCTACACCAGCAATAGATGGGATTGACTCTCTAAAGATAGACACAGCTAACTGAGAAATCGAACGCTCACCAATTCTTAAAACACCCTGAGGCCTTATTTTTATAAGTATGATGAACCCTATCCCGGTCAATAAAAGTTCTGAGCCCATTAAAACTGCAAACCAGAATACCTCCATCCCTAAAAGTACAAACCCAATTTTACCGGCTGAAATCAGGAAAAATGAAAGGCCCTGTACCAATACAGTTTTACCCATTTCGAGCTTGTAGTGAAACCATAGTTCATATATTTCTAAAACGCGGAATAAATTTCCCACGCCGATTACAGCTGCCATCATCAGAATGAGTTCATCCCCGGGCCTTAGTGTAATGACCATCAACAAGGCAGCTGATAGCATTAGCAAGTTCGAAATGAGAATCAACAGCATTCCGGCGTTTATTATTGAGCCGGTTTCGGATTCATTTGCATCAAAACGCCGGGTAATTACGTCTTTGATACCCGGCCCGGCAACTCCCATAAAAATGAGCACAGATGCCAATGCGTAATGCAGTCGCCCATAATCTTCAGGGCCAAGGTAGCGCGCTACAATAATACCCACTGCAAAAGCAATGACCATCCTCAGGATTCTGTACACAGAAAGCCATGCCGAAGAACGGATGATTCTTCCTGCATTGGTTTTATATGATGGTGTTGGTGAATCCATTGAGGTTAATTAACGGCTAATCCCGTTTCTTCGAATACTTTTTTCAACTGTTCTACTCTGTTACTTTCTTTGTAGAAATCCAGAATTTTCTTTCTTTTTTGCTCTCTTTCTGATGCATTGATGCTGAAATTCTTGAGTGTTTTTACCCATTCATCGGGATCATCAGATTCAATTATTACAGCCTCTCCCAACGTTACTTCATCCTGCGCACCGGCACCGGAAATCACGGAAATACATCCTCCGGCAAGTGCCTCTACTGTCGTGAGCCCAAACCCTTCGTGCCACGATGGCGCAAGCAATAACGATGCTTTATAGTACCATTCCCATAATTGTTCTTCATCCTGATGGCCAACTGATATAAAGTTATCAGGCCTGTTATTATTGAATTCCTGTTCTATTTCCGGTAAAACTAAACCAATATGCCGAAAATTGAATTCTGGCATTCTTTTCGCTATTTCCTTTAGCAATGACACTTTCTTGCGATAATAGTTCATTTTGTTCATCCTGATGACAGTAATAAACAGTTTAGGATCTCTTTCTGGTTTAACAGAAGGCTCTCTGTGTTTGATTCGATGAGGGATAACAGCCAGCTTTTTCTTTGCTCCCGGATAGAAATTCAGCATCTCTTTTTCAGAGTGTTTTGAATTCACAATTACTTTTTGGGCAAACTTGAGCACCAATTTAGAAACAATACCCTTTAACCCATTACCGGCATGGCCATAATTAATTTCGCCGACTCTTGCTGTATCATATCCCCCCGAAACAACGATCACTTTTTTACCGAACATCCTGGATAAAAGAGCCGGAAAAAGGCTATGCGCAGATGCAAACCATATATAAATGTGAGAACATGAGAAGATCTCTCGCAACAACCTGAAGCTTATTAAACCCTGTTCCGTTGTATTATAGAATTCGGTGGGGGCAAATGATCGTATTATGTCAGTATCATCACGGATGAAAAATATCTCGAAATTAGCTAAAACGAGTACCTTTTGTTTCATCCAATTGAGTGATTTTAAAATTTTTAGTGTTATGTCAGTTATACATTCGATTAAAATACCAGTCAGGTTTTTAATTCAAATTTGAATATTAAGATAATTCATCTTCAAAACCTGACAGGTCTGTATGTAAGCATTACAACGTTCTGTAATGCTTAATCAACCTTTCCATATCCGGCGGCATTTCAGCGGTAAAAAACAATCTTTTCCCTGTTACGGGATGCGTTATTGCCAGTTGAGACGCATGCAATGCCTGTCTGTTTATGAGCTTTTCTTCAATTTCATCGGCACTGTAATGGCGGTCGCCCACAATAGGATGCCCTATAGCCTCAAACTGCACTCTAATTTGATTTTTTAAGCCCGTTTCGAGTGCTATAGCTACCAGCGTGGTGTTTTTATAACGCTCGATGACTTCAAAATGAAGCTCGGCTCTTGTGCCTTCTTCCTCATTTTTTACCAAAATATTCCGGAACCCTCTCTTTACAAGCTTCATAAAATGGACGAGGGTTCCTTCATCTTCTTCAACAACACCACGTACAAGGGCCAGATAAATCCTGTCAGGTTCATGAGATCTGAATTGATCGACAAGGTGTTCATAAGATTTTCTGTTCAGTGCAAACGCCACTATGCCGGAGGTGTAACGATCGATTCTGTGAACCGGACGCGCTTTTACCCCAAATTTCTGCTGAGCGAGTTGCTGAAGATTCGTAGAGGGCATATCACCAATAGGCACAGTCAGAAGCCCGGCCGGTTTATCAGAAATGAGAATATTCTTATCCTGATAGACGATTTTAAACGTAAATTTTTTCTTTTTTGCCATTATTCAGGAGTTTCCGTTTTCTTTAACCAGGATTATTCACCAAGAAATTTTCTTGTTAGCAAGGCGAAGAGGGAAAATCAGCGGAAGGGTACCTGAGTACCCTGAGCATGATTTTCCAACTTCAACGAAGCTAACGGGGAAATTTCGCAGCATCTTAACTACACCCAAATTTGAGTGAACAAAAGTATTTATCTATATCGCTAGTATTCAATGGTTTATGCTTCAATTTTTATACTTTCGTGAATAATTCGGGTTAAGCATCAGGTCAAGTTCTTCTAACAAGGCGCGGCATCCTTTATCTGTTGGGAATTTTGCCAGCGCGTTTATGAGAATAATGCGGGCTTCATCAATATTGCCCATGTGTGCTGTAAGCGACGCGTAATTATACAAGACATCCGGTGTTTCGCCCCCGTGTTCTATACTGCGTTCGATGTACTTTTTTGCTTTTTCATACTTTCCTGTCTCTACAAGCACATCGAAGGCTTCATTGAGAATGCCAACATGGTCAGGCCAATGTGCCAGCGCTTCATCATATGCTTCTTCCGCCTTATCAAAATAACCGAGCAAACTGCAAACGGAACCCAGAGCGAAGTTGATGTAGGCTTCATCGTCTTTATTGGCACCGGGCTTTAGTTCGAGCATACTATCGGCAATTTCCTTTAATTCAGAAAAAAGGGACTGCTTTTCATTGGTATCCTCAGAAAACTCCAGTTCATCCAGGCGTTCGGAAATATCAACGATGCGCTCGCTTCGTTCTATCAGTTTTTGTTTTATGTCAGCCATTTTATATAAAAACAGCCGGATAGCCGGCTGTCTTCGTTAAGATAAAAAAATGTATTTTAGGCGTCAGCCGCAGAAATTAAATCGTAGTTTCTACTTCGTGAACATCTCTGAGT
Organism: Balneolales bacterium; assembly: GCA_007125355.1. Taxonomy (GTDB): domain Bacteria; phylum Bacteroidota; class Rhodothermia; order Balneolales; family Cyclonatronaceae; genus SLDG01. Next base: position 10,514 of record SLDG01000353.1, read on the forward strand.
ATAGCAGCCGCATTTTTATCTTTTTCCTGCATCACCTTATGTTGCAGGTTAGTAATTAAATTGGCCGTACTTTCTTCAAATGCCATTTGCTTGGCTGCTTTCGGAGTAGTGGTACGAACTATCGTAAAAATTTCATCCGCCCTGATAATACTGAACAGGCCGTCTTTATTAAAAGCGTGCTTTCTCGCATCCTCAAACTCCTGAAATACTCTGGGGAAATCCTCGATGTTTTCAGCTTTAGTAGTAATTTCCACATCCTGCGGGCCTTCCGCACTTAGCGGAATACGGCACAGATAAAAAGTTTTATCGGTATAAATCATTGTTCAGATTTTGTTTTCGTAATTTTTTGGTGGGTGGAATATACTGATTTTAACAGGGATATGGTACAAGTGTTTCAATATCATCCTGCTATTTTCCTGAGCATCTTTGGTGTTATTACCGACTTGACTGATGCCATTCCTCCACCGATATTTTTCCAGTTGTTTACGGGTATTTCCATCAAAATAACGGTTGCAGTTGGTACCGATACCACGCTATATGTGTCTTCGCCACCCGCCAGATAATCCGTACACTCCTCTATGCTTGGGTTATGGCCTATAACAATCACAGTATCATATTTTGGTGACACAGTTTTTAATATCTGAATATATGACGCTCCGCCACTTTCGTACAGGCCTTCCTCAAATACTACCGGAATTTTAGATGAAAGCCGTTCTGATAACGGCTTTAGTGTTTCTCTGGTGCGTTTTGCTATTGAACACAGAATCAAAATAGACTCATCATCAAGCATTTTGTTGATAATTTGGGCCATGAGCGGTGCATCTGATTTACCACGTTTATTAAGCGTACGTTCTATATCCCGCTGTCCTGAAACTGACCAATCTGATTTTGCATGCCGGTATAAAATAAGTTTCTTCATTCTGCTTGCTTGTAATCATCCATTTATTAATTATAGCTCAAGAAATACGTAATTGAAGCATAAATTCACATTTTATCGTTGTTAAACTTTGTGCCTTCGTGACTTTGTGATTACTTGCTTCCTTTTCAGCATCTTCACAACAAATCTGTGGAAATTTCCTGAGCTATACACGCAGAGTATGGTTTTCGAGGCTAAGAAACAATATCCCCGTGCAGGCTTTTTTATTTTTTTCTGTGGGATGTCAACCAGGCCTTAACTTCCGCAGATTCCTTTAACTCAAGAGTGGTTTTCAGCAATTTCTTTGAATCTGATATGTTCAGGTTACGTGCATGCCACTTAAATTCAGGAACGCC
>SLDG01000284.1 GCA_007125355.1 Balneolales bacterium
TCATCATGTAATGCTCATCGGTGCCTTCATCTACTTCATTGAAACCTGTAAGCATATCTACATTATCGGAATCTACACCATAAACACGTTCAAGATAATGTCTGTCGTATCGTTCTCTGATATTATGAATCCCCCAATATTCACCATTGATAAATACTACAGACGGCCGGTAAGCCTGTGTTTGAAGATTAAAGTGTGTCACCAAAGCTTGTGCTGTGGCATCCATCATCATAGTATGGCCAAAATCGTTGCCTGAGTTTCGTAAAATAAGCCGGTTATAATTGTCGTAATTTAAATCCGGAAATATTTGGTGATAGAATCTATTTGTCCCGTAATCGCTTCTGGCATATAACCTCAGGCTTTTTTGTGGAAATCTTCGTGTGAATCCACCGTGAATGCGAATCCCCATATCGTGATTGAGTGCCAGGCTGCCATCGGTTTCAAAAAACTCTAAACTGGCAAGCCGTTCCCACTCTCTGCCGCGCTGGTAATAATTTCCGGTCCAGCCATTTCCGGTTTCGTAATGTAAACCTGGTACGTAAATACCAATTTCATCATCAAAAAGGTTTTCTTCATTGGTATTTATAGAGATAACAGGCACTTCAAAGGCATTGAAATCTGTATCGAAGACGAAATAGGTGTGCGTAACGGTTTCAGAAAAAGTATCATTCAAATAAGCTGCTGCCCGAATAACGGTAGCTTTGCGCACCAGGCCATTCGGTTCATCCCAGCGCCTTATTCCCGTAGTTATCGGGTTAGTTGGAATCATAGAAAAAACATTAGGCTCGCCGGAGCGGTCGCTAATGGTTAATGAGTTGTCCCAGATTGAGGAGTTAGAATCAGGGATGGATCCATCTAAAGTGTAATAAATAATGGCATCAGGATGAGGGTGGCTCAGGTTTAGCTCGATATCACTTGAATAGAATCCACCGGCATGGGAAAAAACCGGCGGTTCAGGATTATCATCGCCCGAAGCTGCATGCACAGAGCTGTAGGCGAAGAAATAAAGGATAAAAGCAATGATTAAATGAAATGGGGTAGCACTTCTTTGCATGACTAAATGATGTAAATCTGCAGCTTTTTGGGAGAGATAAATTTTTCAAAAAAGCTTTTATGGAAAAATTGAGTAATTCTCTAAAAAGTTGAGGGAGAATAATTAGTGGATAATCTAAATAATACGAATTTTGCCTCTAAATGGAAAGAAATAAGGGTTAGGGGCGGGGGGGGAGGCTGAGGGAGTGTAAAGCTGAAAGCTCAAAGTATGAACCTGTCATTTCGAGGGTAGATTCGTTCAATGGTTGAAGGGTTAGAATGAAGTTTGGATCCATTATCAAACAATGCATACCCGAGAAATCTCCCAAACTTGATAAGGCTAAGGTTGAGGAATTGATTATTGTCTAATGGCCCTGCCTGACTGCGTCGGCAGGCAGGTATTGAATAATTTTGAATGCGGGTTGCTGGTCTGGATTTTGCAAAGAAGTGCTCAGTATCAGCACCACCTTTGTAATAAAAAAAGCCTATACCTAATAAAATCAGCACTATAGTAGGGACGTTGCATGCAACGTCCCTACGAATGGGAGCTTTGATGCACTATATAATATGCTGAAAACCCGGACAAATCTCCCAGCTCAACTTTGGATAGATTGATCCGAGAGCCACCTTGGGAGATTTCTCTCGCATGCTTACCCTTGGCACGGTTCGTATCAATAATTTAGAAACTTGCCTTACCAACTTTGTTGCGTTCGAAATGACAGATTCTTACATAAGTTCCCTTTCTGAGAGTCTTCGAGATTTAAAAATCACATATAAGTAGTGTCAAGTCAAGTCTAATATGTCGCAGACCTGTCAGGTTTTAAAGATTATATTACTTAAAACTACAACTGAACTGTAAAAACCAGACAGGTCTTTTTGGATAATTCACCCTTGATAAATCGCTAACTCACAATTAAACCACATAGAATCAGTGCTATAAAGATTGAATCCAGTTGGCTTTCTTTGTAATTTACACGACCAATTTGTTAGGTGCAGAAAACTATTTTTCTGAATTATTATTATAATCCCCAACTTCTGAAAGAGTACACAATTATTTATCAAAGGCATTTCTCCTTTTAAGCAATATTATTTATGAACGAAGAATTTCAATCAAAAGTAAAAATCGAAGTATTTGAAAACTTAAGTGTAGCCAAAGCGCTGATTTACATAATGATAGCCAGTGGATTGGTACTCATTTTTCTGTTTTGGCTGCTTTATTTCAGAGACGGCGCCGAAGTTATTCCTGCGTGGGTGTATCAATTACCATCACTCAATGCCCTTTTGAATAGCTTAAGTACCGTTTTTCTTATTTTAGCTTACATCGCTATAAGACAGCGAAACTTTGAGCGACATATGAATCTGAATTTGGCCGCGTTTGTCACATCGGCATTATTTCTCATTAGTTATGTGCTGTATCACAATTTCATTGGCCATACGCCTTTCCCCGGAGAGGGGTGGATCAGGCCGGTGTATTTCTTCATCTTAATTTCTCACATTATTTTGTCTGTTGTGGTTGTTCCACTCATACTTTCCAGCTTCTTTTTTGCATTTGCCGGTAAGTTTACCACACATAGAAAGGTCTCAAAATGGACTTTCCCAATCTGGATTTACGTTTCGATAACAGGGGTTGCAATTTATTTTATCCTCAATTACCACCTTTAATCAGAAGCTTTAAAGCAATATTATTAGCCGGACTTCTGATTTTAATTTTAAGTCAGCCAACTGTACTTGCCATGCAGCAACAGGATCAGGATAACCTGCGGTTTTCGGGCCATGTAAGGCCTGCATTCACCCATATCGACAGTAGAAGCAATTCACTCGACTGGACCAGCCAATCCTTATTCCAGCTGCGTGCAAGGCTGAATGCTGATTACAGAATTAGTCCGTCGTTGCAATTTCGGGCACGTCTTGTCGGTAAAGTTTCCAGCGATACGAACTCATTTGAATTTTGGTATCATCCGTATGCACCATCCCGTTCTGGGTTAACAAATGGTAAAGCTACATTTGATATGTTTCTATTGCAGTGGGATGTAAACAACAGGCTATCGATTCAAGCCGGAAGAATGCAGCACGCGTTTCAATTAAGGGGATTAATCCCAAAATCTTTTGATCGTTATCA
>SLDG01000139.1 GCA_007125355.1 Balneolales bacterium
GTTAAATTAAGTTATATCAGCGCTCTATCGTCTTTAATCCTGAATTATTTAACCAGCATCATCTTTCTGGTTTGCACAAAACTTCCTGCCTGCAGGCGGTACAGATACACCCCGCTGGCCAGTCTTGAGGCATCGAAGCTGACGCTGTGTCTTCCGGCGTTTTGCTCGCCGTTTACCAAAGTCGCTACGCGCTGGCCCACCACGTTAAAGACATCCAGGCGCACACTGGACGCTTGAGGCAGGTCGTACCGGATTTGAGTGGTTGGGTTGAAGGGGTTCGGGTAGTTTTGGCTGAGGGCAAATGTTGTCGGCAACGTTGGGTCTGCATCAATTTGTGTTGACAGCCCATAGCTGATGATCAGTTCAAAACGGGACTCCGACATCAACAAAAGCTGTTCCTGGTTATTCAGGATTTGCTTCAGGTCTCCGCCAAAAGAGACAGAGGATTTTTTTTGAGTTGATTCATACTCAAAAAGGAATGCGTTGTCCTCATTCAGCTCATGTACCAGGCCGGTGTGATGGTCCATCAGCAACACTTCAACAGCGTCGGACAGCTGAGCGGCTTTTCCAATCGTTATGGTAAATGCCCCGCTTTCGGCTGATGAAAAGTCGAGCGGAATTCGAATCTCATCCCCATTGCCCGCTTCCATACTACGAAATACGTCAGGTTGTGCATTGTTTGGATTATTAAATCCGAACAGTACTTGTTGCGGAGAAAAAGCCACCGGCATTCCTGTGGAGGATTCCATACCGGTATTAAATTTGAGCATAGCTGAAGCTTCTGTATTTTCACCCAGAACTGACAGTGTGATAAATTCAGGCTGTGCAGGCGTGTTAAACAGCGTTCCTCCCGTAGTTTGATGCGATTCCCTGAACGTAATGGAGCCCGTTGGCTCATTTCCGCTGGTTCTCACCCAGAATCCCTGAAACGGAGCGATGATGCCATCATGGGAAATAGTGCCGGGTAAATTGGGTAAATCAACCCCATAATTGACCCGATATCCGGATGGAGATCCGTTCATACCTGAATCAAACACAAACAGAAGCGGCAACATATCTTCCAGTGCGCTATCGGCCACCAAATCAACCCAGCTTACCGGGTAAGGATATGGGTTTGAGGCAATGTGCCATCCCTGAAAAACATCATCCGGAAGCGTGGTTTCGCTGAACGTTACCTGAATATCACCGCTGAATGGCGTGCCCGTAACCGGTATAACTTTGGGCCATTCAACAGAGGTGCCGTCATAGTGATCATCCTCATATATCCATGCCAGAAAGCCGCGGCCCGCGTTGTTAAACCCGGCATCCTGACCGCTTCCAATAATGTTGGAGCTATTTGCAGGCGGGTTAAAGTTTCTCGTTGATTCATCGTACCAGAAGACGCTGGGGCTTCCGCCTTCAAAAGCTGCACCGGGAAAGCCCTGAGTCCAGATCCCGTTTAGTACATCGGAATAGGTGGCTTCTGCGATTGGTGCGCCGAGCATGCGCCAGCCTTCGTTTGGCGTATCAGTCGTGTAACGGAGGATGACCACGCCGGAACCACCCGCTCCGCCCTGGGCATTACCGCTGAAGCCGGTAAAGCCTCCACCGCCACCGCCACCGCCGGTATTTGCCATGCCAGCCTGACCAGCCTGCGCGGCGTTATTGCCACCTTTTCCGCCGCCACCGATACCACCCAGTCCACCGGGAAAGCTGCTGTCGCCATCACCACCGGAGCCACCGCCGCCGGCAAAAAATCCGTTATGGCCAACATCGGTTCCTACAAAAGCGGAGAAATCTCCACCAGCACCACCGTTACCAGGCTTATAGCTTGGTGATTGCCCGTCTTGTCCGGGCGCAGCGAATCCGCCGCCGCCGCCGCCGCCAAGACCAGTACTCGAACCACCACCGGGATTTCCCTGTCCTGTTACGGCGTTACCACCGCTTCCGGTTTGGTTGCCACGACGACCGCCACCGGAGCCGCCATCCATCTCGTGGAGGTTGCCCCATCCGCCATTACCGGCACCGCCACCAACTGCTGTAAACCCAAAAGCTGTGCTGTTTTGGCCACGTATGGCGTTTGCAGATCCGCTTGAGGGGGCACCCGCCCCACCGGCTCCAACCACTATGGTGTAGGATTCTGAGGGATCAACGGCAAACGGAGTGCCACTCAAAAAGCTGGTGACTACACCGCCGGCACCGCCGCCACCGCCGTGGCGCGAAGCACCACCGCCACCGCCTGCGACAATCAGGTAATCAACTTGTGTTACACCGGCAGGTGGTGTCCACTGATGAGTTCCCACGTTGGTAAAAACTTCGTAGGTGTAATCTGATTCACCAATAGTGAGGTAGGTTGTGGTCTCCGGATCTGCCGGTGGCTCGGGAATGAACGGGTCGAGCGTTGGATCGAACCAATGTGCAAAAGAGCTTGACGGCTGGCCACCCGCCTCGCTAAACTCACCTCCAACAAACACATTTTGACCCGTTACAGCAATGGTGTTTACAGATTCATTGAGGCCATCGCCAAGTTTACGCCATGTATTTTCAATAAAATCATAACTCGCAATTCTGTTTGCTGTCATGCCTGCCGCTGTGATAAAATTTCCTCCCACATAAAGCTCGTCGCCAGATACCAGAAGGCTTATAACCACTCCGGATATGCCGCTCATAAGTGCTTCTTCGGTTTCACTTGCAATATTGAAGCGCAGAATACCTGTCATGTAACCTCCAACAAATAAATCGTCTGCAGTTGCAGCAAGGGTTATCAAAGTTCCTGTAAGTGCACTACTACCAAAAGCATACCAGGTTTGTGTATCCATATCGAAGCGTGCTATGTTACTGGGCGTAGCTATTCCATCAGCCTGCGTAAAAAAACCTAATGCAAAAAGATTCTGGCCAGAAACCGTCAATCCAATCACCATTTCATTAACCCCGCTTCCAAGCGAATGCCAGGTTCCCAGTTCAATGTCATACCGCGCAATGTAATTTGCACTGCCACCGCCGGCACTCGTAAACTCTCCACCAACGTAGAGGTCCGATCCAACAATCTCCAGGGCGAAGGGAGCATCATTTAGTCCGGAACCAAGTGCGTGCCATGTGTCGGTCGCGAATTCATACTTTGCAATATAGTTGGCATTGACGCCATCTATTTCATCAAAATATCCCCCGGCAA
>SLDG01000351.1 GCA_007125355.1 Balneolales bacterium
ACTGTGTGCGCGAGGTTTTCGCTAAGGGGGCTCCCAATAGCCATGACCCATTCTCCAACACGGAGATCGTCGCTATTGCCAAGTCGCAAAAATGGCATATTTCGGCCATTTACTTTAAGTAATGCAACATCTGTTTGGGGGTCGGAACCAACCAAAGTAGCGCCAAGCTCTGTGCCGTCTAATGTGCGGATAGTTACAGTATCTGCATTTGCAATTACGTGGTGGTTGGTTAAGATATAACCATCAGCAGAAACAAGAACTCCTGAGCCCTGTCCTCTTTGTTCTCTTTGCCTTGGTTGCTGTTGACGCGGGCGTCCGAAAAATTCATCAAATAAATCAAATGGAGAACTATGCCTCATAGTTACTGTCCGTTTTGTGAAAACTGTAACTACAGCCGGACTTGTAGCCTCAGCAATTTCCACAAGCGCATTATTAAAATCTCTCAAGGAGCGTATGGGCCTGTCAGCGGATGGAGTAATCTGGACCTGGCCTTTCCCCTCATAGTAATTTATTTCAGGCTCCGGATTACCAATTGAAAAAGTATTTGCCATATAAATAACAGATGCCACAAGAATGGCAGCAGTAAACTTTGGCATAAAGCTCTTCATATTTTATAACTCCTCTTTTTTAGTTTGATTATGCAAATAATTTAATGTACCCCTTTAAAAACGAGCCAATGTTAAGCCTGGAGTCTCCAAGGGTAATTAACAAACTCTACAACTTATTAAGCACCTGTTTTATTGTAAGTGGTACTATAAAAAACAGGTCTAAACACATACTCTTAAAAAGCATGTTATCACATCGTTTAGAAAAAGTTTTAATTTCAGGAATCTTCAGATTGATTTTTGAATAAGAAATCTACATTCAGTGTTGTAATTGAATGATTTAGTTGCTTATAAACGCTATAAATGAGTCTAATTATCGTAAAATCAACGATTTTAACATAACTGAATTTTGATTTTTTAAAATTAACCTCAATTCAGTATATTGTATTTGCGCTCAAGTAGCGTCTCTCTTGATGAATAGTTTAAGGCATCGTATCTGAACAATACGATGCCTTATTTTTTTATACTTATCATTTGAAACTTTCTTTTTTTGTGGTCGTACACGCAATGCACATCAGTAGGTTTATTGTAATTTGGCATTAAGCTTTCTGATATTGACTGCTTAAATATTCATTCAGATAATAGTCTTTTTAATTGCATCAACTTATATTTGCGCATAAAGAGCTAATGAAATACATTTATAGTTTCGAACAACAACCTTTAAATTAAAGAGATGAGCAGTTTTAACGTACAAATCAGGCATGAACAAGAAATTCAGATTCTTGAACTTTACGGGGAATTAGATGCGCATACAGCACCGGATTTAGAAGAGCGCATAAAAAAATTAATTGATGAGGAAAAGTATTTCATCATAGTAAACTTTACCTCTCTCGATTATATCTCAAGTGCTGGATTAGGTGTTTTTATGGCATATATAGAGGATGTAAGAACTTTGGGTGGAGATATAAAGCTCACGAATATGAAACCCAGTGTTTACAATGTATTTGACCTTCTTGGTTTCCCGACTCTGTATGATATTCTGGATGACGAAAAGCAAGCAGCCCAACGATTTAAATCTGAATTTGATAAATAACTATTGGCATCTTCAGATACATATAGAATAGATGTACCTGCTTCGACACAGCAATTGTCAGTGGTGCGTGATTTTGTTACTAATCATGCTCGAACTTATGGGTTTGGTGAAAGTGATATAGAAGAAATAAGGCTTGCCGTAGATGAAGCAATGACCAATGTTATTAAGCATGCGTATCAATATGATGAGTCTAAAACCGTATATGTAACTTTGGGCAAAAATAAAACAGAATTTTGGGTAGCCATACAAGATAGTGGTGAAGCATTTGACATTGAAAAATATCAGGAACCTGATGTGTCCGAAAGAATTAAACAAAGAAAAAAAGGTGGGGTTGGAGTTTTCCTGATTCGTAAATTAATGGACAAAGTCGAGTACTCAAGAAAGAATTCGCATAACGAAATCAGAATGACAAAAAACCTTTGAGTGGATTGAACGCCAGCCGTGAACATACCGAAGAATTTCAAAGCCGCTTTGAACTAAAGACTTTGCTTGATACAAGCAGGCTTTTAATAGAATCTGATGACCCTGATTTTGTTCTTAACAACCTGTTATTGATAACTATTGGCAAATTACTTACGCCTAAAGGATTGATAATTCTTCGCAAAGATAATGGCACCATGTACGTAGCAAAGACCAAGGGAAAAACGGGTGTCGCGGAAAAAGAAGAGTTTGAATGTCCGGAATCGTGCTGTAAATCCGATAAACCAATTTATACAGCCGAGGAACTCAAAGAAACACTACCTCAAAGTATTCTTGATCAAGGCATATCAACTATTTTTACTATTCGCACAAGCAGCAGGCATTTGGGATATTTATGTATCGGTCCTAAAGCAGGTAAAGGATCGTATTCAGAAAGCGAACTTGGTTTTATTGAAAATTTGGTGATTATTTCAGCTGTTGCTATCGCTAATTCTCTGCTGATATCTGAATTAAAAGACGCCAACAGGCAGCTCGACCAAAAAGTGCAGGAACTGAATACGTTGTTCGATATCAGCCGTGAGTTTAATGCCATGGTCGATCGGAATCAAATGCTGAATGTGTTTCGATTTGCCTTAATGGGACAAATGTTCGTGCGCAAGTTCTTTTTCCTTATGGTGATGGATGGTGAACCTGAGGTAATCATACAGCAAGGTTTGAAAGGGGAGTTATCCCTTGAAGAAAAGCAGCGATTAATGGAAATCGGCCCAGACTACCTTGAGGTAAGTGAAATGAGTGAGTGTCCGGATTATCTGAAAAAAAATGAAGTCTGCGCGCTTATAAAACTCACATTTCAGGATGAAACAGCAATTCTTGGCATAGGCAGAAGGGCAAACGGTTTACCTTATAATCCATCCGACTATAATTTCCTGCTGTCACTTGGCAGCCTTGCATTTTTATCAGTTCAAAAGACGTTCTTGCTTGAATCCAGAATAGAGAAAGAAAAGCTGGAAGAAGAACTCAGCCTTGCCCGAACCATTCAGAACACATTATTCCCGAACCCGATACCGGTTCCTGATGGATATGACATTGCAGGATTTAACGTGCCTTCACGCCATGTAGGCGGCGACTATTTCGATGTAATCAAATCGGGTGACCGTAACCTCTATCTGGCAATTGCCGATGTAACCGGTAAGGGAATACCTGCTTCACTTTTGATGGCTAACCTGCAGGCCATGTTACATATTCTTGCTCCGCTGAACCTGAATATTGATCAGACAACCGGAACAATTAACGATATCATCTACAAGAATACACCAAGCGATAAGTTTATCAGCTTTTTCTGGGGTGTGCTTGATTTGGAAGATGATATATTCAGATACTGTAATGCCGGCCACAATCCTCCTATCCATGTAGATGGAAAAACAGGAAAGGTTTCATTACTTTCCACGGGCGGGATGTTACTTGGAGCATTGCCAACAATGATGCCTTATGAGGCGGGCGAGGTTAAGCTAAATCCCGGTGACTGTGTAATAATGTTCACAGACGGCGTCAGTGAATCTATGAATGAGGATGAGGAGGAGTATGGCGAGGAACGCATCTCTGAAAACGTCTCCCGCCATTATCGTAATTCTGCTCAACAAATCATCGATGAGCTTTTAGACGAAGTAAAAGCGTTTTGTAACAACAATTACGGCGATGATCTGACCGTATTGGTTATTCGTGCTAACGATCATTCCTCATAGAAACGATACTCTCCAGCCTGTCTTTCAGTGGATCATCATCTGCAAACATCATCAGGTTATGGTACATCTGATATCGGTTTTTGATATCGCGTACATAGTTCACAGTTTCAATCCCTCTTGCATAGCCATGTCGGGCATTTCGGTAGTGATGTGGTTGCATAAGCATCAATAACGATTGTGAAACATCACTCCATTCATTAGGATTTCTGTTACGGTCGATTGTGAGCCTGCGGGCATCAGCAAGGTGGCCCATCCCTACATTATAAGCAGCTAAAGAGAATGCAATTTGGTTCACAGAATCCATATAAGCATAGTGCCTCATGTGTTTTCTTAGGAATCGCAGACCTTCGCGCACATTAGTTTCGGGATCAAAAAGTTCGTAATCATAGTCTACATTAGAAAATCGTGGCATAATTTGCATCAGGCCAAGAGCACCCATCCAGCTTTCTGCAAACGGATCGAAACGGGATTCCTGAGACATGACAGCGATTACCAGCTTCCAGTCGATACCGGCTTCTTCAGCAAGTGGTTTTACAAGGTTGTCGTAAGGTGAAAGAATACCTTCGAATCCGGTGCCAAGAGCGTAATTTCTGACGTTATAGAACACCGGGCGATTGTCGAAATAGCGACGTGTGAGCACGTTCATAAAGGTTGATCTCCGTGGCGTTTGATCTACTTCGCTAATTCTGAAATGTGGTGTTATAAAGTCATTCAGAGCTGTTTCAAGCTGTGGTGCGTTAGAGCGAATTCCCCATGCTATTTCATCCCGATGCGAAACTACTGGGCCTTCCTCTAATCCATCAATAAATATAGATGCTGAATGCAAAAGGTTATCATCTGCAACGGTTGCCTGGAAATCACCATCACGAAGCGCAAAAAGAATGGCCTCGGTATCCCAAATTTCTGGCAGGGCTTCTATTTGAAAATTGTATTCACCGTTTTTCTTAAGTCTTTTCAGTGTTTTGAAATAAGCGCTGCCTTCCCGCACACTTATCGTTATTCCATTAAGCTCCTCTAAACTTTCCGGGATACGATCATTTGACCTGAAGACCAAAACCTGATTTACTACATTATAAGGCGCCGAAAAACGAAGGTGTTTTTTGCGCTCTGGCGTAATGGTGTAGTTTGCGGCAATGAAATCGCCACGCCCACTGTTAAGTAGGTCAATGGGATGCTCATTTTCCGGTGAAACAACTACCTGAAGTGCCAGATTGTGTTTTTCTGCAAAAGCTTTACCGAGTTCGTATTCAAATCCTTTTTCTTCGCCTCTGTGCAAAAAATAGGCACTCGAGTTAAATCGGGTAATCATACGAATGGTGCCATCGCGCTTGATTGCATCGAAATCTCTTGAAACAGGGTCTGGAAACATAAGAGAAAGTGTAGAATCCTCGGTAATGTTTTCAGTTGTGGTCTCTACTTCTGCAATTTCAGTTTGGCAAGCAGTAAAAAACAATACAGAAATGAATAGAAATGCTCCGGCTTTAAAAGAGCTGCTAAAAATCTTGTCCAATTTTGATTTACACATATTTATCTTAAACATAATAATACTTGGTTAGACCTTTAATTTGGTTCGCCCGGATATACCTATGGCATATTTAGTGCGAGGGTTGGTTTCCTTTGCTCAGTAATTATTGCGGAAACCTCAGTCGGTCAGTGGCAGGAATATGGATTAAATAAGATTCATCGGTCAGAGTAGTGTAGAACAATACCCTTTCGTGAGTTTAATAGTTTAAAGTTGAATCGTTTTAAACCGGTGTAATTAATGATTTTTTGATTGCTTTATTTTATTAAGTTTAAGTTACGGAGAAAAAACGTAAAACACCAGCTATTTATTTTTATTGGGGATATAAAAATTAATTATGCCTAAAAACACAACAAAAAAGCGGTTACATTGCAAAATTAATTTTTCTTAGTACCGCCAATCCAGGTGAGCATAACGCCAAAAAGAATGGTAGACATGGCAAGAATTTCGGCAAGTGTCGGTATTTCGGAGAATAAGGCGATGGCTAATAATATGGCAAAAACGGGTTCAGCAAGAATGAGAGTAGAAAGCAATGTGGGGGAAACATATTTGACACTATAATTTACGGAACCATGTCCCAAAATTTGTGGTCCTGCCGCCAAAAGTATTCCACAGACAATGGCAATAGGTGCAGCTTGTATTGGCAGGCCAAGACCAAAGAATAAAATAACACAAGTAACTGCAGTCCCGGCATAAACTCTAAACACGAAATCGAGCCAGCGTGCTTTGTAACGTAATTTGCGACTGAGTAGAATATAGAATACAAAAAAGATCGCTGCCATAATAGCGAATGCGTTACCTAATGCAGGGTTTGGAGTAGCTACAACGGGCTCGGAATCAACAAAAGACAGTATAATAGATCCGCTGAAAGCCACAAAAACTCCAAACCAGGTAAGTACTTTAAATCTGTTTGTTCGCATAACAGATTCAACAACGATTAATATTATCGGATGAATAGTTACCAATACCGAAGCTGATGCAACTGAGGTGTAGGCGAGGGAAAAGAACCAGCTTATAAAATGAAGTCCTAAAAATGCTCCGGCTGCAACACTAAGCCAGATATCTTTTTTCTCCCATGCGGGGAACTCATTATTTGCGCGTTTTGAAAGCCAAAACGGTAGGAGCATTATAACTGCTGAAACAGTTCTGATTACAGCCAGCATAAGCGGGTGCACATCACCCGCGAAACGTACCAAAATAGGAGCGAAGGCAAAGGAAGCCATCCCAAAAAGTAAAAGAGCCGAAAGCTTTAAAGTGGATGGTATGGATTCTGATGACATTTTTTAATCCGGATTAACCTTTACCCGTCTTACCGGATACGATCCATGGATTTAATGAGTTTTTCATCTTTTTTTATGGCACGGTTTGCTAAGAGTTGACATATCCAGCCAATAAGAAGCAACAATGCACTGCCAATTTCACCAATTGATCCGGTATCCCAAGCACCCATGGAAAACAGAATACCGGCGGCTGTACCAAGTGCAATTACTTGGCCAATCATGGCTAAGAGCACGTTTTTCGATTGCAGCTTTCTGTTTTTGTACTGAAAAATTGCCAATAATGATAGCACACTTGATAACGTGAGTGCACCGGCTAACAGAAAAATTAGCCAATCATTCGGGAATGCCAACGCTTCTGCAAAAAGTGGAGTAAAAACGAAACCAATATTAAATAGTAAAACAAGTGCTAAAAAAACTGTTTGAATTCTTTGAATCATGATTCAGACATTAAATAATTTTGATTAAAAAAAGCTAATCAGGTAAAAGGTACCTAAAAAATATCCTTCAAAAAGAAAGAATAATTGTACCCTGACAATCGCCCGGTAAAATTAACAAGAATAAGTCTGTTTTCAATAAATAATCGGCCAGTAATCTGGTTGGTTGATGAGGTATAACCCACTGCAGGGACATTGCATACAACATCCCTGCGTATAATATTGTTAATGCTTTGTTTATGGTAATATGAGATAACATGAGAAATCATCACCTGATATTACATCGGTAAGAGCAAAGAATTACAAAGCTCGGCAACTACTTACCCGTAATAATCTCGTTTAATGGCGCTTTTTGCAATCAGAATCAGAATAATCCCCACAAAGGGTAAGGCTATACCGGCTATGGCTTCAAATGACTGCATATTTATACCAGGCATAGAAATGAAAATACCCACTGCTGTACCAAAAAGAACACCTTGGCCAAGCAAAGCCAGATTGCAAGTTTTGAGTTGTGTTTCGGGCCTGTAGTACAGTATTATTGCTATGGCAACAAATAGTGCCGCCGCTATGCCGCCACCCACCAGTAACGCTACTAACCAAGCTTCCGGAAATCTTCTGGCAACAATGAATATTGGTGTGTATAAAATTAGTGCGTTGGCTACAATTACGAGTATAAGATACAATGTTTGAATGCGTTCCATCGAAAAATCCTCCATCTTTTAAGAGAATCAATACAACTTGCCACGATTCCTGTTAATAGTTTTGGAATGACTTGATTAACCCGATTTAAACCCTGCTAAAAACCAGACTATTTCAAATTATCCAGTTAATAAATATAATACGTTAATATAAGCATGTTTAGTATTTCACTTTATAACTAATCAGAAATAAATTTTTAGCGTGCGGCTGATCTTTTAATCTATTGATTTAACTGCAACTACCCGTGGAAAACCAACATGCTGTAAATACTTATCTATAGTGTAAAATTACGAAATATCTGCATTATTTTAAAGTTCGCTTATTGTTGAGGTTGGGCTAAAATGTCACTTTAGCTTATATTGTACGTTTAGATTTTTAAAGAAAATGCTCAGTTTCTGACGAGCCCTTTATAATGGTATTGATTTGTATCGCGTAGAACTCCAAAATTTCGAAGGTCCTCTTGATCTGCTCCTGTTTTTTATTAAGCGGGATGAGATCGACATAAAAGATATTCCTATTGCCAGGGTTACTGATCAGTTTGTGGAGTATCTGAATCTGATGGAGGAACTTGATCTGGAGATTGCCAGTGAGTTTATCCTTATGGCCGGCACGTTGATGTCCATTAAAGCAAAAATGCTTTTGCCAAGGCCTGAAGCCGAAGATGACGAACTGACCGAAGATGATCCGCGCTATGAGTTGGTTAAAAGCCTCCTTGAATACAAACGCTATAAAGAAACAGCAGAAGATTTCAGAGACTATGAGAAAGCAGCTGCTAAAGAATATTACAGAGGGTATCATAAGACTGACGAAGTTGCCAGACCAATAGACGGTGATGCTCTCAGGGATGTTTCTATTATTCATCTTATGGCAGCTATGCAAGATGTTTTACTAAGAAAAGCATCTGAACCGGATTTCCACCATATTCAGAAATCGCATACCAGTATAGAGGAACAATCTGCCCATATACTACAGCGTTTAAGAAAAGACGGAAAAACCTCCTTCATAAAATTATGTATGGAAGTGAACGACAGAATGACGATAGTAATTACATTTTTGTCGGTACTCGAAATGGTTAAAGAAAATCAAATCGAATTGTTTATTACCGATCAAAATCACTTTGAATTTTTTATAGATATACCCCGTATAGACAGCAAAGAGCTGTTGGAAAATGCTTGAACTTAACCTTTTGAAAATGAAGAGATATATCGCGGCGTTGCTTTTTACAGCAATACTATGTTTTGATGCATCAGCGCAACAAACTGAAAATAGAAACATTCAATTTGATGTCCATAAAGAACACATTACTGCAGAAGCACTTCGCACCCATCTTGAAATTCTTGCTTCAGACTCATTAATGGGTCGCGGAACCGGACAAAAAGGGAAAGAATTGGCTGTAGATTATCTTGTTGCGCATCTTTACAAAGCTGGATTTCCCAAAATTGGAGAAGATAATACCTTTTTTCAGCACTTCGACTTGATGGCAAACAGAATGGAGTTTGTTGACTACACGCTTACAAATTCAGAATCAGAAGAAGAAGTATGGTCAGCGCGTGCAAAAAGCGGAGAACCTGCAAGTTTTAGTACTACATTAGGTGGACAGCTTGCGATTGAAGGAAACATAGTTTTCGGTGGATTTGGATTAATGGACGACGACAGTGGTATAAACCATATGGCAGATGTTACCGCATCCGGTAATTGGGTACTTGTTTTTGGGGATGTGCCTACTGATGTAGATGGAATGCCAGAGAATATTAATGAGCTTGTAAGTAATCGAGTAAGAAACTTATTCTTCCGTTCGCGAGCTACCGGAATTTTGGTAATTAATCATTTCGACAATGAGGAATATGAAGAAGAGTCACTAAACCTTAGTCGATTGATCGGTAAACCTACAGGCATTCGATTGCCTGAAAGAGGCGGACGCGGTGGATTTGCAGCTGCAGTAAAGAGTGTGAGTCCCGAAATGGCGGTGAAATTACTTGGCTTGGAGTCAAAACAAGATTTAAAAAACTTGCACGCGGTTATTTCTAATGATGTTATCGGCTTCAGAGGCGCTGAAACCGGATTTAAACTTTCTTCAAAGCCAAGTGTTGTTGAAAGTGTGATTCCATCGGTAAATATTATGGGATTTTTGGAGGGTTGCCATGAAGAGCTAAAAGACGAAATTATTGTACTCTCGGCGCATTACGACCACATGGGAATTGGCGCACCCGATGAAACAGGTGATATGATTTACAATGGGGCCGATGATAATGGTAGTGGCACTGTTACCACACTTTTGCTTGCCGAAGTGCTCAAAGAAGCTCAAAGACAGGGTGATTGTCTCGATCGTAGTTTGCTTTTTCTATTTGTTGCAGCTGAAGAGCATGGCCTGCTCGGCTCGCGTTATTATTCCGACAACCCCGTTTTTCCGATCGAAAACACAGTAGCGAACTTCAATCTCGATATGTTTGGCCGCGTCGATTATGAATATCAGGAAACTGATGACAAATACATCTATATCATAGGCGCGGAAATTATATCCTCAACCCTCGATAGCCTTTTGCATGTAGCAAACGAAAGAAGTGTAAACATAAATTTGGATATGCGATACAATGATTTAGACGACAGAAATCAGTTCTATCGCAGAAGTGACCACTGGAATTTTGGCAGGCTCGGTGTGCCCTTTATTTTCTTCTTTTCGGGACTCCATGATAATTATCATCAACCTTCTGATACGGTTGACCTAATTGCTTTTGATCAGCTGGAGAAGCGTGCTCAACTTATCTACACCACACTCATTGAAGTTGCAAACGCCCCTAAGCGCCCGGTTGTAGATAATCAGGAATTTATAAACCGAACCCGGCAGAATCCCCGTTAAGGTTAATAATTATTAGCTGGTAATATGAGAGCGGGTGTAAGCTCGTTTATTTATTCTCGTATTATGACCTCGAGTTTATTCTGATTCTACAATACAAATTCAATTGCGAAGTAGAACTGGAAATAATAAGACGTATACCTGCGTTGCCTTAAGCATTGAAATTCAAACACTATTTGACTTCTATAAATCTTCCGGGTTTATGGGACTTGATAACGACAGGCAATTTCTTAATCAATGGTATTAAGTCTTCGTAGATGTTGGTTTGTGCGACCAAAAGTACAACCTGAATTGATGATTTGGATATTGATTGTTGAAAACTTAGGTTTTTATCGCTGGTCACAAATACATCGAATTCTTTTTCAGCTACCGATAAAAGTCTTCCATTTGAAAGACTCCCCCAACCCATTTCAGGAGTAGTTTTTGCATCGAATCCCGAGTCTAATTCCTGAATTCTATATTTCAACTTTTTGGGAAGGTACTCATCTAACAGAACCCTAATCATTGAGGTTGGAGTAATTGATCCTTAAATCTCTCAAGTACCTGAATTGCTTGTTGCTTGGTAACTGTGGGGAAATCTTCCAGAAAATCTTTCAGGGAATGCTCGGCTTCCAAATATTCAAAAAAAGTGCTAACCGGAACACGAGTACCCTTAAATACTGGTGTACCACCAAGAATGTCTTTCCGCCTTTCTATAAGATTATTTAGGGTATTCATGTCAATGGAAGAAAATTTATTAATGTTCGAGTAATATAATTAACGAATAGACGAACTGAAAATTTTTAGTTGCAATACCCGTTGACCTAAAGATTAATTGAAAAA
Source organism: Balneolales bacterium (assembly GCA_007125355.1). Classification (GTDB taxonomy): domain Bacteria; phylum Bacteroidota; class Rhodothermia; order Balneolales; family Cyclonatronaceae; genus SLDG01. The sequence continues at coordinate 11,412 of SLDG01000351.1, forward strand.
GCCCGGATTATTTCGGGCTTTTGTATTTTAAGTAGATATGAGACACACTTACTTTCTTATAATTGCATTTTGCTTTGGCCTGATTTCCTGTAATCGTGCCATACCGGAGTTGTTTCCCGCAAACGAAGAAGAGCGTGAGATTGCAGTATATATGATAAGCCACGGCTGGCATGTGGGCTTGGCTGTTCCGGTCGATTCGACATTCAGGCGAATTATTCCAGAATCTGTACACGCGCACAACCGTAACTGGGCAGAATTAGGCTGGGGCGATCGCGATTACTACACTCAAAAAAGCAAGGGTTTTTGGGGGATTTTGAAAGGAGCATTTTGGCCAACCAGGTCTGTCGTACACATCGCCGCATTTGATCGCG
>SLDG01000130.1 GCA_007125355.1 Balneolales bacterium
CGACAGGAAATGTATGAGCATAGTATTGATGTCACGTTGGTGTGTCCCGGCTACGTGAAAACCAACATCACCAAAAATGCCCTCACTGCCGACGGCACCGCATTTGGAAAAATGGGGGATGCCCACAGCACTGCCATGACCACCGACCGATTCACAAAAATCCTGCTTCCCAAAATCGCCCGTAAAAAAGAAGAAGTCTATATCGGCGGCAAAGAAGTCCTGACCGTTTACCTCAAACGATTCTTCCCCCGGCTATTGAACCGTATCCTCAGGAATGTGAAAGTTACGTAAAGAGTTGTTTGTAACACATTTCGTGATGCAAGGGCGATTTATGCCCTGGTTTTACTACTAAGGTGGGATAGTTGAGGCTATAATACCGTGCCTATTTCAATTGACATATTTTAATAGCCTCATTATATTATAATCAGAGAGATAATTGAACATGCATCAGACAAGCATGTGAATAATAAAACACTTATGGTACGCGGTTGCCACATAGAAACTATTTCAGCAAGAAAGAATGCCGTGCTGAAGGATACAGATAGAAAGACACATCTGATTTCTCAATTATGTATCCCCATTTTTCCATTCTAATTATTAACCGGGAGAAAAGTATGAAGAAAGTACTATTATTAATCATTTCCACAGTTATTTATTTGTTTTTCACGCAAAGTTTAATGGCGCAAGTCGGAGACAGTGAGGCACAGCCTGCATTGCAAAATAGTAATGAGGCTGTTTTTGAAGCTGGTCCAACAATGAACTCAAACAGGCTCCGTCATCATGCAGTTCTTTTGCCGGATGGGAGAGTAGCCCTTCTGGGTGGTATCAGAGAAGGGTTCAATTCTTTGAATACAGCCGAGATTTTTGATCCTGTTGAAGGAACATTTACAACACTTACCATGCAATATATCCACGATTCTCCGGCACTTGCAAGAATGAATGACGGCCGGTATCTGATAGCCGGTGGGTCGAGAAATCTTGGAATTCCAAGTTATGATCAAACCGAAATATTTGATCCCGCTGATCTGAGTTTCACCTCTACTGATACCATGGTAAGGTTCCGCGCCAGCGCCGGTGCAGCGGCCCTGAATGATGGACGTGTAGTTATTGCAAGCGCTTGGTGGAACCATAACAATGCACACACGTATGGCGAGTTATATGATCCTGTTACCGGCTCGTTTTCTGAAATCGGGCCATTTTCAATCAGTAGGTCATTAGCTGCTGTTATCCCAACAAATGATGGGAAGGCTTTGGTTGTTGGAGGAAGAAGGCCAACCGGAAACTGGGAAAATATGCCTGTTGAAGAATTCAATCCGCAAACGGGGGCTATAAGTACGATTCATGAGTACATTATCGAACAAGATGAAGTATGGTCGTTTTCAAATAATCAGGGCATAACAGCATATCAGAAAATGAATGATGATTCCTATATGTGGCTGGCACAAAACAGAGGCAGCAGCGATACCATATACTTTAAATTGATTACTATTGACCCGGAGACTAAAAGTGTAGAGGTGTTTCAAACAACGCCGTCTTTGCCCGACTCTGAATCGTTTATGTTTCTTGGGCAGCCGGTTATTGACAATGAAAATGACCGCGCTTATCTGATTGCACGCGTCATGGATACTGAATCTTATGCTATTGCGGCTTTCACAGTTGATTTAGCTACAGGCTCGCTTACAGAATCATCTAATATACACTATACAGAAACATACGAACTGCGGAGTGCACCGCCTGTACTGCTGAATGACGGCCGGATTTTTGTAAGTGGAGGGTCAGTAAGCAATAATTTTGACGCGGTTAATAATACCCTTTTCATAACGCCACCGGAACCTGTAGCCACAAGTGCAGGCAGGGAACAGGAAGTGCCCCAAAAGGTGAAACTGCATCAGAATTATCCTAATCCTTTTAACCCTGTAACTCAAATTTCATTTGAATTAACTGAAATCGCACATACGCAGTTAGATGTATTTGATGTCACAGGCCGCAATGTGGCGCAGCTTATAGATGAAACCAAACCTGCAGGCCGCCATACCGTGCAGTTTGATGCTTCACATTTGTCAACCGGCGTGTATGTGTACAGACTCACAACACCAACCGGCATATTAACCAGAAAAATGGTATTGGTGAAGTAGTGATCTCGAATAATAACGACAAAAAAAGCACTCTTTATTAGTTGATAAAAAGGTCACAGAGTGAAATGCATTGTTTCATTCTGTGGCCGATTATCGGTAGAAAAAATTAGGCTTTTTGATTTCATTTGGCCAATCTTTATGGAAAACTTCCATTGCGGAACCTGACATGGGCGGCACAATCCATGACCATTCTGAGGTGACATCACGACCGGCTTTGCGTTCCTGTTCCACAAACCGCATAAACTGATGCGACGCCGTATGATGATCAACAATAGTAACACCCGCTTTACGGTAGGAATACAATACAGCAGTATTCAGTTCCACCAAGGCACGATCTTTCCACAGGCTTGTTTTGGAGCGTGTATCCAGTTTCATCTGCCGTGCAATTTCGGGCAGCATATTGTACCGGTTTTCATCCCCCAGATTGCGTGAACCTATTTCAGTGCCCATAAACCAGCCGTTAAAAGGTGCAGCAGGATACTGAATGCCGCCGATTTCAAGAATCATATTCGAAATAACCGGGACGGCGTACCATTTTAAGCCCAGTTCGCTAAACCAATCTAATTTCGGATGCTCTATTTCTACTTGCAGTACATTATTATTATCAAGCTCAAAAAGTTTGGGATCTTCTTTGGGTACTTGAATCACTACAGGAAGCACATCGAAAGCAGTACCACGACCCTGCCAACCAAGCTGCTGACACAAACGCGTAACCTCGGTTTCTTCAGGATCACCCACAATACCGTTTTCGGTTTTATAGCCCGCATAGCGGATTAGCTTATTATTCAGAATTCTAATTTCATCTCTGCTTTCGGGGTGTCGCGGCGCAAAAACACAAATGGAAGAGCGGATTTTGCCTCCGTTTGTGGCATGTTGCAGGTACGACTCAAGCGCATCAAAAATTTCTTCCGGTTTGCTTAATGTACGGTGGTCAAACACATCAAGCGACCTCCAAAACAACCGGCCGATGCAACGGTTGCTGTTACGCCATGCTATTTTAG
>SLDG01000289.1 GCA_007125355.1 Balneolales bacterium
CCCTGAGGGGTAGTAATCGGAGCTTTAAGGAAAATTTTATTATTGATGAGCTTATCCCAGGAGTCCGGATCAATACCTGATTCTACGTTTCTTTTGTAAACTTTTTCCCCAATTTCAATTTCATCATATTCAAGAGATGCCCCTGATGCATCTAAAACTTTCAGGGTTGATTCCATAATTTCCGGCCCGATGCCGTCTCCGTAAGCGATGGTAATTTTGTTTGAATGATTATTGCTGCTCATAATTAAAATATGTGTTTAAATAATTCGTATTAATAGCCTGATTAGCGCGGAAATGTTCACTTCCTTCTTGGATAAAGTCTAATCTAAATAATTAAATATCAGGTATTTAGTAAAGTTATTGAATTCAAATGATTTACGCTACTAAGATTAACAAAAACCCATACAAAAAACGAACGGAAAATGTGTGGTTTTATTAATTGAAATCGTATTGTCAGGGAATTGTCCTTTCGAGGGTAGATTTTTGCCAGTGTTTGGAGTTTAGGGGTTGGAGGAGCTGAAAGCACGAAGGTGAAGGCTGAAAGTGTCATTTCGAGGGCAGATTTTTGCCATTGCTGAATATTTTTGGAAGTACTTTTGAGCTATATAAGGCAAAGTATACCCGAGAAATCTCCTAAGTTTGATGAGGTATGGCCTTTGGCTTCTGAATTCTGTCCTCTTCCAGAGTTATTTTTTACCGCAGTGGACGCAGTGTCACACAGAGTTTTTTTTACTCTGTGAAACTCTGTTTACACTGTGGTTTAATTTTTGGCTGTTGGGTTTTTGGCGAACATTCGTTTTATATGCACCGTGCCTATGGCACTCGGGAACGTGGGTGGGCCTGACTCCCGCGGGATGAATCCCACGGCTAAAAAATCGGCGTGCCTGACGGCACTTTTGCGGATGGGCACGGCAGCGAGACTAAAGCCGAGCTTCTATGCAAATGAGAAACCTTGAAGGTTTGGGCAATATAGACAACGATATCCAAAATCAAACTTTATAAAACCACAGTAGCGAGTCTGCCTGCTGGTGTAACCTGCCAGCGAGACGCTGCTCTTGAATTGCGTTCGCGCGGGGACGCGCTGAACGTGCATAACTATCAAACCGCAACTTCCCTCTACCTCAAAATCGTCCAGGCGGCGACGCCATCGCGGGTGCCGGCAATGATGGTGATTTGGGTATCGCGGGCGAGCCTGGTGAATAATGGGTGATGAACAGCGTCTGCAGGCAGAGTTTCAATCCTGTTTTTGGTTAAAAGATTCCAGCTGTACATCCTGCCAAATTCGGCTACGGTAATAATTTCTTCACGGTTACTTCCGGTAAGATCCAAAATAACCGGAATGTGATTTTCGGCTGAGGGTTGACCCATGCTTTCGGCAAAAACTAATTCTCCCTGCATGCTGTAAACAAAAACGGAACCACCCTTGCTTTGCATAAAAATGGACGGCGCGCGGTCAGTTTGCCCAAATTCGTCACGACTGCTAATTTCTTTCACTCCACCGATAATTACCGGCGATTCTGCAACACTAATACTGTTCAACGTTAGATCGGAATCTCCGACACCATTTTCATGTGTCCTGCTTGTTTGGTTATTGAAGCGGATGTTTCTGCCATATACATACATCCTGCCATCAACGCCGCCGGAAATAATTGCGCTTCCGGTAGAATATGGGCTCCCCGTTAGCGGCGTTTCTGTAAAGACCGGGAATCCATCCACCAAATTCCCCTGATTATCCCACGCAAATAGGCCGTTTTCGGCGTGTGCTAATATCACTCTGTTATCGCCGAATGTAGTATGAACCGGTTGTTGCCTTACTACATTGTTCGTACGCTGAGGCCATCCGCTGATGTTCGTTCCTCTGGCGTTTAATACATGCGTATTTCTGTCGGCTGTAGTTACAATAATTTCAGGCAGTCCGGAACGTGTTACATCAGAGACCACAATTGGAGATGTAATCTGCTCATCAAGAACAACTGGGAAGTTCGGCAGGGGCGTGCCGCGGTTATTCCATGCGTAAATTTTATTGCCGGCACCTATAAGTACGGCCATTTGGTTATTCGCGTACCAATCATACACGACAGGTGAGCCAATCGGACGATCATTAGCCGTACCCGCCCGGAAAATCTCGGTTCCGTCAGGAGCCAGAGCCACGACACGATTTCCGGTAGTAGAGAAAATAATATCGGTACGATCAGAAGATAACAAATTGGCTGTGACAGGCTGACCGGTAAGCCGTTTGTCTTCTTCAAGGGGATAAAACCACCGGTCTGCATAAGGCAAAACTGCACGCTGAACTGCAAATGTATTTAAGCTGATATCAAGTTCATCTGCAGAGGAGTTTGCTTCTGTTCCGAGCATCAGAAAATCAAAAAAATCGAGGAATGCCCAGGGTGATGAAACCGGATCAGTAAACGGCTCGATAAATTGACGGAAATCACGGGAATTCACATACAAAAAGGCACTTAATTGTCCGGATTGCTGCTGTCTCAGCCTCGTGAAACTATCCTCATAATAAATCGCTCTTCTTCTTTGCGCATCGTTAATAATTCTTTGCACGAGTCCGGTTCGTGGTGCAAGTATCACATAATCCTCATGAAAACCTGCGTAAAAATGAACATAGGGACATAAATCCGACCCAAGCAGACTCCCCAAAATGCGGCTGCTAATGGCATAGAAATCTCCCGTTTTTTGGAGATGCCCACGTTCTGCAAGCCGGTCTAATTCTGCTCTGACCGCCCTTGCGCTTTGTGCTTTTCTGATAAACACAGTTTCTTCCAGGGCAGAAAAACCGGACGTATTAAATCCGGCAAAAGCTGCTTCATTGTCGAGTGCAGCTTGCAACGCGCTGATGAGTCCGGGCTGGCCAATTAGGGATGAATCAAGCGCGGTTGCTGTGAATGCTTCGGTAAAATTCTGGTTGTTCGGAGCAATGAACTGCGCCATTATCGCTGCATCGGCAGAAATTAAACGATCGGTGGTAAAGTTCAGCGGCCGGCTTGATATTGCACTCGTTAGCGTACTTTTTTGTCCACTGATGTTAGTTGACATCCGGACATGGTAATTATTTCTGTCATCGCGGCCATCTGAGGTCGATATTTCAAGAACGGTTGATCCTAATCCCTCAAACGCG
>SLDG01000099.1 GCA_007125355.1 Balneolales bacterium
TGGATGCACCAATTCTTTTTTCTGCTCATCACAACCATATTATTTGGTATTATTTATAAAGTGCTGCCAGATATTAAAGTTAAGTGGGCGGATGTTTTGGTTGGAGCATTTGTAACCGCACTATTGTTCATGTTTGGTCACTATCTTGTGGGGATCTATCTGAGCAATGCGGCCACGATGTCAACTTTCGGTGCTGCCGGTTCTTTTGTGATTTTCCTGATATGGGTGTATTACAATATGATGATTATTTTCCTTGGCGCTGAATTTACTCAGATTTATACCAACCGATACGGCTCAAATGTTCTGCCCGGTGTATTCCTGGATTGGGCAGACAGATCTATGGGAAAAGGTAAAAAAGACAAAACAACTACACCGGTAATCGAAGAATGAAACAAGTGCCATTTTCATTACTGTAATCAAGGCGCAGGCTCCCTCCATGCGCTTCTGCAAGTTTCCTGCTAATACTTAGTCCCAAACCTGTACCAGGTTTTCTGTTTGTACTTTCTTTTGCCTGGCCGAATGGTTCAAAAATCCGCTCAAAATCACCCGTCGCAATTCCATTACCATTATCGATAACAGAGAAACAAACAATAGCACCTTCGCTATAAAGCTTAATATTGATTTCTCCCTGTTCCTCATTTGCATATTTCACGGCATTTGAAATCAGGTTTAACAATATTTGGGTAATACGGTCAGCATCCACAGAAATCTCCGGTAAACCCTTTTGTAAATCTACGCTTGTTTTTATTTGATTATCATCAAGAACCTGACGCATAGATTCTAATGCATCTTCCAAAAGTTTTGCAGGATGAATCTTAGCTAAGTCCAACTCCGGCTTACCGGTATTAAACTTCTGACTGTCAAGCAGTTGGTTAATAAGCCTGGTTAGCCGGTCGGTTTCTCCGGAAATAATACTGAGGAAATGTTTTCGCTTTTCAGGTTCTATATCGGGACTATCATGCAGGATTTCTGTCAATGCCCTTATGGATGTCAGCGGGGTTTTTAATTCATGCGTTACAGTTGCTACGAACTCATCTTTCATTTCGTCGAGTTCTTTCAGCTGCTCGTTTACTTTTTGCAGCTCTTGCGTCGCCTTTTCGAGCTTCAGTGATTTATCTTCCAGCATCCGGCTGTATTCCAGCACTTGCCGGGTTTCATCGAGGATGCTCCTAACTTCGTCCGTAGTCATTGTGCGTTGACTCACCTCGGCATCTAACAATAATTTTGCAGAGGCCGAACCAATAGCACCTGTGAGCTGATTTTCCACAAATCGTATGAACGATGGCGGCGCAGTCTTTTGGGCGCTTTTTAATGAACCTGCTTTTTTCTCGTATTGTGCGATAGCCTCTTTAGATTTTCGCGGCCCTAAAAACCGCTTAAGGATAGAAATCAACGCTTCTGTATTCGCTTTGCTTTCTGTGATTGTATCATCAATAGCACGGCCTTCTACAAAAAGTGCAGCTTGGGAAACTTCAAGCACCGATTGCCTGCTCAAATTAGAAACCCCAATGAGCATCAGCGTATTCAGCGTCAGGCTCCAAAAAACACTCTGTGCAACGGGAGAAAACCCTTCAAGGCCAAATAACATATCGGGCTTGAGCCACCCAATGCCGAACGGACCGTTCGTTACCAAAGATTCCACCATTCCGCCAATCCCTGCTAAGGAAGGCAATGCGAGTGTGTAGCCCCAGATCAAAAATCCCGTAATAATACCGGCAATTGCACCGCTTTTGGTACCGTTTTTCCAGTACAAGCCAATAAAAAGAGCCGGAGCAAACTGAGCGACCGCGGCAAAAGAAACCAAACCGATAGAAACGAGGGTGTAATCTTCCCCAATAAACCGGAAATACAAGTATGCAAGCAATATGATTACTACGATACTCACGCGACGGATATTCAAAATAATTTTTCCAGCAGACCGGCTTGTACGCATCCCAACGGATGGAAGTCGAAGCAAAGACGGCATCACCAAGTCGTTGCTAATCATAGTACTGAGCGCGATAGCCGCCACAATAACCATAGATGTCGCCGCGGATATCCCCCCAATAAACACCAAAACAGCAAGTAAATTCCAGCCTTCAGCAAGTGGAATGGTAAGTACAAAAGAATCAGCATCAGTTCCGGTGAGCGCGGGATGCATGAGTCCGGCCAAAGCAATTGGCAGTACAAACAAATTTATAATCAACAAATACAACGGGAACATCCATGCAGCAGACCGAACATGGTCTACTCTGACATTCTCTACTACAGCGGTTTGGAATTGTCGTGGCAGTAAAAGAATGGCCGGCATAGATAGAATAGTAAGCCAAATCCAATCGCTTTTCAGGATATCGTTTCCGGCAATCGTCATAAGCGGACGCAACTCATCTCTGCCATACGCATCCCTGAGAAGCTCAAAAGGACTGCTATATACAAAGAAAACGACAAAAAGTCCTGCAGCAATGAAGGCGAATAATTTAACGAGTGATTCAAAAGCAATAGCGGCAACCATCCCCTCGTGCTTTTCAGATGCATCCAGATTTCTGGTTCCAAATAAGATGGTAAATAGTGCGAGTACGAGCGCCATATAGAAAGATGTATCTGTCAGAAATCCTCCTGAAAGTCCGGTTTCGGCGTTTATACCACCGCTGTACTGCGTAACCATCAAGTAACTTGTTGATATAGCTTTAAGTTGAAGCGAAATATACGGGATGATGCCAACCACAGCGATTACAGCGACCATTCCTGCCAGAAACGTACTTTTGCCATAGCGTGAACCAATAAAATCTGCGATAGAAGTAATTCGTTGATATTTAGCCAGGCGAATCATTTTCCGGAGTACAATAAACCACAAAGCAGCCATCAAAGTGGGGCCGATGTAAATAGGTAGGAATCCAAGTCCTGACTCAGAAGCCCTGCCGACTGAACCGTAGAACGTCCATGCCGTGCAATAAACCGCAAGAGATAGCGAGTAAACGTAGGGATTATCTATAAGGCTACGCCCTTTTTCAGCGCGTTTATCGGCCCAGAAAGCTATTGCAAATAAAATAAGCAGATAGCCGAAAGCAAGCGTTAATATAATTGCCGGGCTAATCATGCTTTCTATCTTTATTTATCCGTGAAAGGAATGCCAAAGCAAGAATCACCACA
>SLDG01000231.1 GCA_007125355.1 Balneolales bacterium
AAATTACACCAACCAGTAATATCAATGCAGCAATCATACTGATTATGTGAAATGGTTCTGTGAGATAATGCCAAAGCGAGTGTCCATCAGTCGCGCCGTGACCCGGATGAGCAAAAGCTATTACCGGCAAGACCATTAATACGATAAACGAAATAACGGTGATACTTTTCTTATACATTTGCATAGGTTTCTTTTGTTAGTGATTGAAATTTCTGATTAAACTGATTCGTCATCCAAAGATGCCTGAATGCTTCGATGGCTTTCTTGAGATTCCCGATTGCCTGCTTGCCGGGTTTTTGTCCGAGCTCCCATGATTTGCCGGAAATAGCAATCAGATAAGTATCGGGCCGGGCATTATACAGTGTTTGTGCCAGATAAAGCACCGCTTGTGGGCTTTGTAAGTGCGAGGAATAAAAATATTCACTTGCAGCTTCACACGGTTCAATCGAAAAACCGTTTGCGTACTGCTTCTCAGACGCATCCACAAAAATCACTATATCATATTTCGCCAGCAAATCCGCGTCTTCTACCTGAAGCTGAAATTTGTATTCAAAATCCATCATATCCGAAAATTCATCTTTCAGAGCATCAAGAAAAAGCCAGCCCAGGCCGTCATCACCACGGCTGTCATTTCCTATCCCGATAAGCAGGATTTTCCGGGATTTAGTTTTTGCTGACTTCATCAATGAGTTCTCCATCGTGGTTATAGACTTCGGCTTTTAAAGGCATCTTACCCATAGATTGCGTAGCGCAACTTAAACAGGGGTCGTAACTGCGTATAGCAACCTCGACCTGATTAAGCATGCCTTCGGTAATTTTTCCCTGATCGCTGATAACATTGTCGGCAACCCAACGCACGGCCTTATTCATGGCATCGTTATTGTGCGTGGTAGATACAATGAGGTTACATTTTGTGATTTTGCCTTTTTCGTCAACCTCATAGTCGTGCGTAAGTGTGCCGCGCGGGGCTTCGATGATTCCGATTCCCTTCAAGCGTGGTTCGCCTTCACGTACCAAATCATCTGATTTAAGGATATCAGGATCATTGAGCAATTCTTTCATGATTTCTGCACAATGCAGTGTCTCAATAAGCCGCGCCCAATGCGAATACATCGAACTGTTGCTAATACTATTCCCAATAAAATCGAAAAAGTCTTTTCGCTCTTGCTCTGCCAATGGAGTAGAGATGGAATCACAAATATTAAGTCGTGCAAGCGGGCCAACTCTGTTCCAACCGGCTTCTCTGCCAAGGTGCTTAAGGTAAGGGAATTTCATGTACGACCATCTTGCTGTCGCCTCGGAAAAATACGACGCATAATCGTTGTAAGGGATGTCATCAAGTGTGCGTTTACCAGATGCATCTACAGCTCTGAGTTTTCCTTCATACAAATCAAGAACCCCATTCGCACCCACTGTACCAAGGTGCCCGGATGGGAAAGCGGCAAACGAATCGAGGAAGAAACGATTGACCTCATGGTAATTTTTAATGAATTCAACCATCTCCTTTGACCACTCAATCATGGTATCTATATCGGGGATGTCTTCATTATTTGTGAAGTAATCCCTGTCAGTTTCAGCCATCGCTCTGTACACACCACCGGGAACAGCTAATGTGCCGTGAATACGTTTTCCGGCCAATCTTCTGATAATTTCCTGCCCGAACTTACGCATAGTAATTCCCTTAACGGCAAGCTCCCTGTCCTCAACAGCTACAGCAAAGACATTTCGTTTTTCGGGTGGGGCGTCAACACCAAAGAGTAAGTCAGGCGATGCGAGATAAAAGAAATGCAAAGCGTGTGATTGGAATACCTGCCCGTAGTGCAAGAGTCGACGAAGTTTCGTTGCGGATGGGGACAAGTCTTCCGGGTCGAGTCCGGAAATCTGATCTACTGCTTTGGCAGCTGCAAGATGGTGGCTAACGGGACAAATACCGCATAATCGTTGTACGAGTAATGGAACTTGCCAATAAGGATGCCCTTGTATAAAGCGTTCAAATCCCCGAAACTCAACAATATGAAAATAGGTTTCATCAACCTTTCCCTTGTTGTCAAGATGTATGGTTACCCTTCCGTGGCCTTCTACTCTTGTTACGGGATCAATAATTATTTTTTTACCCATGAGAAGTTCCTTTTTTAATCGTATTTAAATTCAGAATAGAGTACCGAGTAATCTTCGCCCCACAAAATGCTCTTAATTGCTTTCCAAATATGTTGGGCATCTGGCGGACACCCCGGAATATTGTAGTCGATTTTCACTATTTCACTACATGCATACACCCGGTCTAATAGTTTTGGTAGGTCTTCGTGGTAAGGTACAGTGCTGGCTCCGCCTTCATTGGTTTCACAATTCAGGTATGCTTCTTCAAGGCACTCACCCAATGGGATGGTATTTCTCATTGAGGGTAAGCCACCCCAAATTGCGCACTCTCCGATAGAAACAAGAATGTCGCAATGCTCCCTGAATTTCCTGAGTGTTTCCACATTTTCATCGTTGCAGCATCCGCCTTCTATTACTCCAACATCGCAACGAGTAGTGAATTCTTTGAAGTCGGTTAATGGAGATTTATTGAACGATACAAATTCAACCATATCCAGCAAATCCGTATCAATATCCAACACCGACATGTGGCACCCGAAGCATCCTGCCAATGAAGCAGTGGCAATAATTTTTTTATCTTTCTTTTTGGATTTAGCCGGTGTTTTAACGGAAACTTTATAATCATCCCGAAGCGACTCGGCATCGAATTTTCGGGTACCGAAAGGAGTTGCCATGCTTTCTCCGCGAACAATGATGGCACCTGTCGGACAAATATTCATCGCGTTTACAGCCTGTTCGCGGGTTAATTTAGCTTCTTGTTCGTAGTCTATACCAACATAGGTTTCATTTCCCCGGTTGAGGTAAGTAAATACTCTTTTGTCGTCATCGGTTAGAATTTCAAACACACAACGCTGACATTTAATACACCGGTTATGCTCCATAATCATCCGGCGTGCATCATAATCTATAATCCGGTCTTTAAAAAGGTGCGGGAAACGGCTGCTTGATATACCGAGCTCGTAGCCCATGTGCTGTAAGTCGCAGTTTCCGCTTTTTTCACAAGACGGACAAATATGGTTGCCCTCTGCGAACATCATTTCTACAAGGGCTTTCCGCATGTCTTTAAGTTTTTCGGTATTAACTTCTACGGTTAATCCCTCTTTTACTTTTTCCGTACAGGCCGGTGCGTATTTTCCGTTTATTTTGCAGGTGCATGTACGGCAAGTTCCCAATGGCGGATCAATATGGTCGAAATAGCAAAGCGATGGAATAAAAATACCGTTTTCAGATGCTACATCAACAAGATTCCTGCCTTCTTCGGCAAGAAATGAACGTCCATCTATGGTGATATTTACGTGTTTACTCATGGCCTAATCCTTGTATTGTTCATATTCGCTGGTGGCGGCCTGCAAGTCGAATTTTTTGTTCAGGGCTTTTTCGCTTGGTACTATCCGTTCATCGAAGTAGTCGCTGAATTTTTCGAGTGCAATACTCAGGCTGTTTGTGGCCGTTTTACCCAGTCCGCAACGGCTTGTGTTCCTCATTAGCATCCCCCAGGATTTCAAATCCTCAATGTCTTCGGTGTCTGCAAGCCCATGCTCAAGCCGTTCGAGTTTCCGCTCGATGATGAAATTCCCGGCCCGGCACGGAGTACAAACTCCACAGGACTCCTGCTTGTAAAACGAGGCGTAATTAAGCAGGATTTTAATAATGTCCCGGCGCTTATTGAAAATGGTCATGGCACCTCCGCATCTGATATGTTGTGTAAACATATCGCCAAACATGGCAATTGGCCTGTTCAGGTCTTCCATACTCAGAACGGTACCGGAAGGCCCGCTTTCCTGCACAAAATAGGGGTCATCGGCTTCGCAACGTTCGAGAAGCTCTCTGAGTGTCATTCCCCATTCAATCTCGTAAATACCGGGCTTGGCACAGTCGCCGGAAACGCTTATTAATTTTGTTCCGGGCGATTTTGGCAGTCCGTAACTCAGATATTCAAGAATACCAAGTTGCATGATTCTTGCCGCGGCGCTGAAGGTTTCTACATTATTTACCACAGTTGGCAGCTGAAGATATCCACGTTGTACAGGGAAATACCATTTTGTACGGGGCTCGCCTCTTTTACCTTCAAGGGATTCTATAAGCGCTGTTTCTTCGCCGCAAACATAAGAACCGGCACCAAGTTGTACTCTGATATCAAACGAAAACCCTTCTATATCGGCAATATTTTCACCAAGAAAACCCGATGAGCGATAATGAGATAAGGTTTCTTCGAGTTTATGCATCAGCCAGGTATATTCAGCGCGAAGGTATATAATGCCAATCTTAGCCCCAATGGCATAGGCGCATGTAATCATTCCTTCAATGATACTTTCCGGAGATCTTTGAAAAAGGACTCTGTCTTTAAATGTGCCGGGTTCGCCTTCATCGGCGTTGCAAATAACTACTTTGGGATTATTTTCTTCTTCGGCTGCGGCTTGCCACTTCATCCAGGTGGGATAGAAAGCACCACCGCGCCCGGCTAATTTTGTTTCTTTTAGTGCAGATATTATGCCATCTGAGCCGAGGCTTTTAAATTTTGATATCGCATCACCCGGCGTAAAGTCACGGAAGAAAATTCCCTTTCGTTCACCACAAGCATGCCTTACATGGCATTCGGGCTGATCCGCAAGATCAGAAATTGGTACACCTTTCTTTATCTTGTTGATGATACTGCGAATTTTAAGCGTGTTTAGGTGTGTAAATGGATGAAAATTGATAAGCGCGGCCGGCTCCTGATCACATAAACCTATACAGGGCGTAAGGAAAAGCCCGAATGTGCCGCTGGGATCTACAGTTCCGGCTTTAGCGCCGGTTTCTGTTTCGAAAGCGTGCAGCACCCTTTTAAAACCTTTAATTTCAGATGTCATACTATCGTTTAAGTAGATAGTAATTTTACCTGCAGGTTTGCGATGGAAAAAATGATAAAAAGAAACGACCCCCTCTATTTCAATCGAGGACAAACCAAAATCTTTGGAGAGCGTATTGATATACTCGTCAGATATATACCTTTTTTCATTTTGGCATTTCCACAGTTTATTTAATAGCTGCGCGCGTGCAGGTTCTTGAAAAAGGTGCCCTTCAGTCGAATCGAATACATTTTTTTCATCATTCATGATATTTCACCCTTTTAAAATTGAAAGAACAAGACCATATGTGGTTGTATTGAAATATAATAAATATATTATCAATATTCGAATAAAGAGGTTTTTTGTAGGCGTCAATTTTTAATCCGGGTTAACCCTTCTTATAGTTTAATTTTATTAAAACATTCTTGGCTGGTTATTTATAGTTGGGGCATTGATCATCACAAAACATCCCCTTAAAAAGGAATTAAGGATTCCGTATCTTTTGTTCTAATTGAATCATTGTTCCCCGAGCACAATTAAAATCCCCCATACACATTTATGAGAAACCCATTTATATATTTATTTCTATTTCTTTTCGCAGCAGCCTTAACATATTCTTGTGCAGGTGAAAGTTCAGGTTCAGAAAATGTTGAGATGCCTGATGGTACTTTACAGGAACAAATTCAATTTCTGGTAAACGAAAATTTGTTTGATGAAGCTTTACAGCGCTTGCGTGTTGAAGACAAAAACGACAGCAGCGTTATGGTAATGCTGCGCGACACACATTTACTCTACGGAAATTGGCTGATGTACCACGCAGAAACCATCCACATGACCGACCGTATGCCCAAAGCATTGCGCCATTTCAGAAGAGTGATCGAAATTGATCCCGATAACAGAACAGCGCGTTCGAATATTGATCAAATAGAAACCATTTACCGGCAAATGGGACGTGACATTCCGGAGGGAGTGGCTGAATAAATTATGAGCGAGAAAAAAAGTCCGCCGACTTTAAAAAACCGAAAAGCTTACCACGATTTCTTCATAGACAAAACCTTTGAAGCGGGCTTAGTACTGCAAGGCACCGAGGTTAAATCGCTGCGCGCCGGAAATGCAAGCTTTACGGACGCCTTCGCTTTTATGCAGTCCGGTGAGATTTGGTTAAAAGATTTATACATCAAGGAGTTTGATCAGGGTTCTTATAACAACCACAACACGCGTCGTAACCGGAAGTTGCTGCTAAATAAAGATGAAATCTCTAAAATTGACAAGGCGCTGAAACAAAAAGGCCTCACGCTGGTTCCATTAAAAATCTATTTTAAACGCGGACGCGCCAAAGTGGAAATAGGCCTGGCTCGTGGTAAGAAAATGTACGATAAACGCGCCACTATTGCCGAAAAGGATGTTAAGCGCGAAATGGACAGAAAATTTAAGGGAAGTGTAAACTACTGATGAAATGCCCCAGCAGGATATTGAAATGTAATTCAAAAGACCGGGCGTTTTTGAATCATCTTTTTATCCTGTTTTTGTTGATGCTGTTTGTATCAAGCCCGCTCACATTCGCACAGCAAAAAGACTCCTGGAAATCGGAATTCTCCCGCGCTCTTAATCATTTCGAAGCTGAAGCATCACTTTTTTCGGAACCTGATGACCGGTTTGATGTCTCCTATTACAAACTGAATCTCGACATTGACCCGTCACAGGAGTACATCCGGGGTTACGCTGAGTTGCTAATTGACGTACTTTCGGGAACAAACAAAATAGAACTCGAACTTGCCAGCTCACTGAGTATAGATTCTGTGTATGTCCCTGCTGAATCAAGAACAATTTCATGGCAGCGAAGCTCACAGCCGGTAGATTTCATCATTGAATTAGATTTCGACAGAAATCTGGTTCCACAGGAGCAGGTTTTGGTGCAGATTTACTATCAGGGTTCGCCCTCATCTTCGGGATTTGGCAGTTTTGTGTTTAGTTCTAACAGTGGACAGCCAGCTTTTTGGAGTCTTAGCCAGCCTTTTGGCGCGCGGGACTGGTTCCCAAATAAAAACGTGCCATCTTACAAGGCCGATTCATCTGATGTGATTGTAACCATCCCCGAAGAACTGAAACTTGGCTCAAACGGCCTGCTTCATTCTGTGGATGATCTCGGGGATGGACGAAAACGCTGGCATTGGCGATCACGCTATCCTATTGCGCACTATTTAATTTCGGTAGCCGCCGCCGATTATAATTCATTTACCGATTGGTTTCATTACAGCGATCAAGACTCCATGCCCATTCTAAATTATGTGTACAGAAGCGTAAATTTCGATGCCGTGCGCGAGCAAGCTGCCTTAACGGTTGATATGCTTGAGTTGTTCACAGAGTTATTTGGTGAATATCCCTTTATTGAGGAAAAATACGGCCATGCCATGTTTGGAAGAGGCGGAGGGATGGAGCATCAAACCATGAGCTCCATGGCTAACTTCAGCCGTGCATTGGTGGCTCACGAGCTGGCGCATCAGTGGTTTGGTAATGCCGTAACCTGTCGGGGATGGGAAGATATCTGGCTGAATGAAGGATTCGCAACGTATTCCGAAGGCCTTGTTGTGGAAGCATTTGATAGTGAAGACGATTTCCGGTCATGGCGCAGAGGCTTGCAAAACCGGGTGTTCGAAGCACCTGATGGCCGTGTTTTTGTGCCCACGACTTCAATAGATCCATCTGAACCAACACTGAGTGTTCAACGGATATTCAGATACAGAACGTCTTATGCCAAAGCAGGATTGGTACTGCACATGCTGCGATGGAAAATCGGAGACGAAATCTTTTTTGACGCGGTGCGATCTTACATGACAGGACCGTTACGATATAATAACGCCGATACAAACGATCTGATTGCCATTTTTGAGGAAGTAAGCGGGCAACCACTACAAGCATTTTTTGACGCATGGATATTTGGGGAGGGCTTTCCGGAATACACGCTTCGGTATGGCGTAAATCCCGGGGAACAAAATCAGTATATAATGCGTTTTCGATTAGAGCAGGATGTAACAGTGACGGGAACAATCAATTTTGCAGTCCCTTTGGAAATCCATGTGCCACTCATGAATTCGGATTCTGATACCTCTTTTGTTGTTATGCCAGATCAGTTTCCTTATGAGTTCGAAGTTTCGGTAAACGGTAATCCGGGCATCCCCATAATCGACCCTGACTACCATGTGTTAGTGTATTCTAAAGAAGTCATCCCCGCGCTTTTTGAAGACCTTGAATCCACCTTACCTCTGAAAACCGAACTGCTATCCAATTATCCCAATCCATTCAATCCTATAACGAATATTCCTTTCAGGGTTGGACAACCAGCTTTTGTTACACTCGAAATTTTTGACACGGCCGGCAGAAAAGCAGCCGTATTGTTAAACGAGTTCAAACCCACCGGCCTCCACGTCATCCCCTGGGATGCCACCGGCCTCGCAAGCGGCGTCTATTTCATCCGTCTCACCCATCAGGAAACTGTTCACATCGAAAAATCGCTGTTGGTTAGGTAGTTGGTTTTATTAAGACAAAGACCCGATTGGTTTTAAGCTGTGATCAATTAATTATACCCCTGAGTTTGAAAACATGACAGGTCTTTTTGAGCGCGTAAAGCTGCTAATAGTTGAAATCTCGTTACAGCAAACTCAATTGATATTTAGTGCTTCGGCCACCGGCTTCTCCCATTTGTTTAAAGGCACCAATCTCCAATAAATACTGAATATCTCTTGTTGCTGTAGCTTTAGATATTTTTGTGATATTAACATATTTTTTGGCACTCATCCCACCCATAAATCCATCTGGTCCTTCCTCGAACATGCGATTTATAACCTTTTTCTGACGTTCGTTTAGCTTCTCACTATATGTATCAAAAAAGCTTGCCTTCTTGAGCGTGAAATCAATCAGGTTTTCTGCACGAGACTGCGCATCAAGAATAAGTTGCACAAAATAATGCATCCAACGTGTAATTTCATTAGATCGTTGGGCTGATTTGAGCGCGTTATAGTACTCTTTTTTATTGGCTTCTATAGTATCAGACAGGCTTAATAAGACAGGACGCCCGATTCCCTGCGACAATGCTTTTTCAGCGATAGCTCTTCCAATTCTTCCGTTACCGTCTTCAAAAGGATGAATAGTTTCAAAATGCAAATGCGCTATTGCGCTACTAATGGCGGCGTGTTTTGTGCTTTTGGTCTCAAAAAGATTAGAAGAGTTGAACCATGATATAAACCGGTTCATTTCTTTAGCAACAATAGAAGATGGTGGTGCCTCAAAGTGTATAATTTCTTTGCCTATTGCGTCCGAAACAACTTGCAGCGGCTCCGTATGTGTGCGCCAAGCTCCGACTTTTATTGATTTGTTATTGCCAAACAATAATCGGTGCCAATGAAATAAAGTATCTTTTGTCAGAGGTTCGCTAAAGGTTTTTCGAACATCAGTCATTAGTTCAGCAATCCCAGCAGCCCGTTTATCTTTAATAGTTTCTGTACCGTAACGTAAACCAAGATTTTTTCGAATGGATGAGAAAACATCTTTTCTGCTGATATATTCACCCTCAATCTCAGAGGTTTTAACGGCTTCTGCAACCATAAGATTAATGATTGTTTCTTGCCGATTGTCTGAGGATAAGGCTTGCCACTTGCCCGTTACTCTGCCGATTTTCTCAGCAAGTCGAAAAAACTGATTCTCAATATCATCAATGTGATATTTGAAGTCAGGCCAATCATTTTGTTGCCAGTTGTATTTTCCCATGAGCTAAATATAAAACATATTCGGCTCAAAAAATACAATATTATGAGCCGAATAAATGGGCTAATCGGCTCATGGTTGGATTTGCAGGTATTTTTTAGATGCCGGGGGGGTGGTTTATAGCCAGTAGAGACGCTATTAATCGCGTCTCTACCCCGAGACCATGGCCTAAAGATTATTTCATAAAGTGCCGTTGATGCGTCTCATTTCTTTCTTTAGTCCGGATTTTTCATCAATAATTTTTTTGTAAATCAAGCCAAAGCATCATAATCTTACCAGATAAATTTCCATCTAAACTTATTTCTATGAGCATACCACTTAATGAGTTTGAAGATTACGTAAACAGTACCATTTTGGGGCGTGGCCAAACTTATTACTCTAACGGCTATGTTTCTGAGCCGGAGTTAATAAGTAAGGGTGTTTATGAATTTATAATAGTGGGCACGTATGAATACACCATTCACATACATGTAAACAAGGGAACGGTAACAAGCTATGATTGCAATTGTCCTTATGATATGGGTTCCATGTGTAAACATGTGGCCGCTGCACTTTATTATCTAAAGGAAGAGATATATGAAATTGATTTGGATGCCGCGGGAAATCTGCATCCTTTCCAAAAAGAAAAGTCAGTTGAAGAGCAGATTCAGGAGCTGCTTGATAATACACCACATAGTGAACTTAAAAAATTTATTAAAGAGCAATCTGTACAAAACAGAGATTTCAGGAATTTGTTTTTGATGCATTTTGGACACACCATCATGGATGAATCAAAAGAAAGGTATGAGAAGCAGTTAAAAAAAATTACAGATGCATGCACCGATAGTTTTGGGTTTATACACTGGAGCGAAGCATCAACATTCAGATTATTGGTTAGCAATTTAACTGATGAGGCTAAAAAACATCTTGAAAATAAAAACTATCAAAGTGCTTTTTACATCTGTACAGCTGTAGCAGATCACATGGCAACGACTATTAATGATGCAGATGACAGTGATGGAGATATTGGATACTGTTTTCAAGAAGCCTTTGAAATTCTTATACAGTTGGCACAGCAAGCCGATGATGAGCATATTCGAAAGCAAATGGCCGATTATTGCTTCTCATCTGTCAAGAATAAGATATATGACAGTTGGGATTGGCATACAGATATTCTTGCATTGGCAGCAGAAGTAGTTAAAACAGACGAAGAAGCAGATCATTTGATTGCTTTGCTGGATGGCTTGAACGATTCAGAATATATCATAGAAACAGCGCAACGGTTAAAGTATGATGTGCTGCTGAAATGTAAAGGCGAAGCGGTTGCGAACACTTTTCTACACAAGCATATCAATAACCCTAATCTGAGACGAATTGCAATAGCAAATGCCATGGCCGATAATAAACATGAAGATGCGGCAAAATTTGCTAAAGCTGGAATTAAATACGACTCAAAAAATAAACCCGGACTTGCAAAGGAGTGGTACGACTGGCTTCTAAAAATTGCACAAAAGCAAAATGATACAGTAAATATCATCAAATATGCCCGATATCTGTTTGTTGATGGGTTCAGGCATGAACAAGATTACTATCACATTCTGAAAACAAAGGTGGATACCGCCCAATGGAAGCCATTTGTTGAAGATGTAGTTCGTGATATTGCCGAAAAAAACAGATGGAGCAGCTTTTCTGTTATAGCCGATATTTATATCAAAGAACAATGGTGGGACAGGTTATTTGAGATGGTTAAGAAAAACCCTCAATTGCAAACGTTAGAGTATTACGCTGAGCATCTCGTTACAGACTATAAAGATGAAATAATGGAGATGTATGCCAATGGCATTTTGAATTATCTGGATCAAAACGTAAGCCGCAAACATTATATAACAGCCTGCGGCTACTTGAAGCGAATGAAGGAACTCGATGGAACAGAAAAAGCCAATGCTGTAATAGCTCAACTCCGCAAAGTATACCCCAAAAGGCCTGCACTAATGCAAGAGTTAGGTC
>SLDG01000142.1 GCA_007125355.1 Balneolales bacterium
AACGAAGAGATTCAGTGTGGATGTGCTCACCATAAGAAATTAAGCGCTCTTTTGTGGTTACGCGTCCATCTGCCAGATTCTCTCCTGCCGCCTGCATTACAGCTAAGGGTGTTTTAAGCTCATGTGTAACATTTGCGAGGAAGGCGGCTTGCCTCATACCCAATTCGCGCTCTTTCTGAGCAGTGATGTACATAAAAAGCAAGGTTCCAATTAGCAGAAATACACCTGTACCCAAAAAAAACAAATTTCGGATCAGTGAGGCTTTTGAAGCAGCAATTTCAGGAGTTTCCTGGAACGTGATTCTCAAATGCCAATCTTGCAGCATATCGGGGAAACGCTGAATATAGTCAGGCCGCTCTCTTCTAAAAGATTCCGGCCCGTTAGATACAAGAACTTCACGTTTGGTCCAGTAATCCAGCCAAACAGAAACGCCTGATTCATCCATTGAACCAAAGCGGGCAATAATTTCCGGTGCTAAATAATCGTGTACCAAGTAATCTTTGTTAAATGTTAGTAACAAATAAGCTACTATTACTCGGTCATCGGGGTTGAACATCACAATAGTCATGCTCCTGTGTGCATCATGTATAACTCTGGTGTTCCATTTATAATCTTGTGCCAGCACGCGCATTCTGGTACGAGCCATATTAAAGCCATCGCAAATCAAGTCGGGGGGAGTGGGAACAGCTGCTAAAGCGTATGTACTTGTTATAAATTTTTTAACCGGGTTATCAGCATTACAGACGTCATGTTTAGCATCAAGAAAATATATTTCATTAAACAGAGGGTCTATAGAAGCACTCTCCATAACTTTAATGAAATCATTAGGTAATTCGATGCCATTATCAAGGTTGTGCCGCATTCGTTCCATGTCTACCCTGTAAGCTTCTCTGACCGATTGATAAAAGCGGGATCTTGTGGCCGATGCCAATTCTTCCATTTGCCGTTTTTGTTTTTCTACAGAAGCCGTAACAGTACTGTTATGTAGGGCGTAGAGGGAATATATATTCATTATCGTCAACCCTGCTATCGCGACAATTGCAAGAGCCAAGAGGACGAATCTGAACGTTAGATACTTTTTTAAATCAAAGTCTGTGAACATGAGATTGCTTCTTCTGAAAAGAGTTTAAATCGTTACGAAAGTTAATAAAAATTATGTTTACATTTTAGGATATTCCATTTTTACGTTCTTTAGGGTGAAATTACCTGTTTATTTGATTTTTTTGTTGAAAACCACCATCGAGGTGTTGAAAACTTGTTGAAAAGTAGGTTTGTTCTGTGTATAACTAACTGATATTTTCGTTATATCACAAATTGTATCAATAATTTATTACTAAGTCCCGAATGCTCTCACATCTTGGATCGACTCGGAGCCAAGCTGCCAGCTATAATCAGCTGGTTTTCGAGTTTATTAAGCAGACAGATCAGTTCATAGAAGCTGTAGGGAAACGTGCCGCCGCAATTCGATCACGCAGCGACCAAAATGCCGCTCAGGTTGTTGAATACATTGCCGATTCTAAAATTGCATCAAAAAGCCTTAGTTCTTCTCTCGCGAGCCTTAACTCTGCACTGTCTGATGATTCCTTCCAAAATTCTATTCTGGGGATACAGCGCGCCTTAAATGAAATTATATGGAAATATTCCGGTGTAAGGCGCTATTGCATCGGATTGCGATCAAAGGGTTACCCGATGCCGGTTAAGAGTCCTTTGAACCACATGGTAAATCAGCTTGATGGAGAGATTTTCAGAGCTGTTAGGAAAATTACCGATTCTCTAGAGTTTGCATCTGAGCGCTATTATGGAATCGAGCGGATACAGGACAACCATTTTGATATTTACGAGATAGAAAGAGAACTCGAACAGTACGAGTATTACGAGCCGACACATGAAGCTACCTTTGTTATACTTGAGTCACAAAAATACCAAATCAGAGAAATTCTGAATATGTACGGAATCGAGCCTAAACAAATTGTGAAAAGGCCGGCTGTACCGAAAAATCTGAATACATCTGAACATATTGGTTCGCCAATCAAATATGAGGCTATCGAAGATGCCGCCCAAAAAGTTGAAGATAAGGTAACAAGGAAGATCGACAAGATTGAGCAAAAGTTGGCAGAATCGGTTTTATCCCTGCAGCATCGGTTAGATGATTTACAATCTAATCTTAACAGAAAGCCTGTTATTAGCGAAGAAAATGTGCATCAGATGCTAAATGAGAAATTGAGGCCGATTTCTGTAAAACAGGTAAAAAGGGAAGAAGAGGCAAAAGTTATACTGAGTCAACTTCACCAGTTGGCAGATATTAATGAGCAGTTACAGAGAAGAATTGATCAGGCAGAAGGGGAATTAGAGCATAACTTGGCTCCAATCCATAAAAAACTGGAGAAAGCTCAGAAAAATGATGATGTTATAACCGGCCAAATTGATAAGATTTTGGTCATAATGAACGAAAAATATTCTTTTCTTGAAAGCAAGATTCCATCACAACAAAACACCGTTTCACCGCGTGATTTAAAGAAAGTGATTGAAAACCTCACACAAAAAATTGATGACAACACTTACCGAATAGATCGATTAAGCGGGAAAGTTGAAGAGGTTGAGAAGCGGCAGACTCAGATGGTGAAGAACATCAATGAGCGGTTCAACAATTTGGTGCACATGATGCGCGAAGAAATGCATATCATTAGCAAAAACCGCGTCGATAAGATGATTCGAAAGTTCATCGACTATATGAAGGGCACAAACGGCGAACAAAAAACGCACTAAGCTGCTACAGTTTACTTCCGATTAAACGTTAGCTTAATCTGATTGCCTTTTTCGTTGTACCAGACTTCATCGGCGTATTCTTTCATCAGGTAAACACCACGTCCGCCGGTTTTTAGCAGGTTTTCTTCCGCCAACGGATTCGGGATTTCCTGGGGGTTAAAACCCGCACCTTCATCTGAAACTACAATCTCTACGATATGTTCTTTTACGAAAGCCTCGATAGTAACATCTTTTTCAGGATTCTGCTTGTTACCGTGAATAATACCATTTGTTACGGCCTCTGAAAGCAGTAGCATAATATTTCCACCAACTTCTTCACCCAATTCAGCGGCGGCCTCCACATCTTTTACAAAGTCCTCTAATTTGTTCAATTCCTGAAGGTCAGACTTCAGAATAAGTTTTAAAGTTTTGTCAGTCATTTTATATGTTTTATCTGCTCAAGTGTAAGCGCAATCTGTGATTTTGCGATTTATGCGAAAGCCTTCTTAATGAGCCTAAATATAAGCTCTAAAACTATTTAGAAAAAGGGAATCATTTTTTGGGATTCCCTTTTTCCAAAATCAGGCGTAAATCCCTCTTAATTTAAGTGTTTCGGCAACTTTTTTAATGGAATAAATATAAGCGGCTTGTCTTAAGGTTACGTTGTATTCTTCCATAACGCCGTAAATCAGGTGAAACGCGTTGCGCATCATGCGGTTTAGGCGACGGTTCACTCGCTCTTCAGTCCAGAAATAACCTTGGCGGTCCTGAACCCATTCAAAATAAGATACCGTAACACCACCGGCATTCGCAAGGATATCGGGGATTACAAGAATGCCATTTTCATCCAGGATTTTATCCGCATTGGCGGTTACCGGGCCGTTGGCACCTTCTGAAATAATCTTGGCTTTAATGTTGTTAGCATTGTGCCTGCTGATTTGGTCTTCTTTGGCTGCGGGGATCAGGACATCGCAGTCAAGTTCAAGCAACTCTTCATTTGTAATTTTATCGGCCTCTGTATACCCCTCCATACTAAAGTTGTTATTTTGAGAATATGCCATAGCAGACGGGATATCGATACCTTTTTCATTGTAATACGCTCCACTGATATCGCTGATGGCAATTACACGGCTGCCCTGCTCATACATCAACTTTGCGGATACGGAACCTACGTTTCCAAATCCTTGTACTGCCACTTTTGCGTTGATAGGAGATATGCCAAGCTTGTTCATTGCAGCGAGCGTAACTGTAACAACTCCGCGGCCTGTTGCCTCTTTGCGGCCCAGGGAACCTCCAATAATAATTGGTTTACCTGTTACTACTGCATTAGATGTTTTGCGCATATGCATGCTGTAGGTGTCCATTATCCATGCCATAACCTGCTCATTAGTTCCCATATCGGGCGCGGGGATATCGACTTCCGGACCAAAAACATCTAACATACTTGCGGTGTATCTTCTTGTAAGGCGCTCAAGTTCTCGGATGCTCATATCACGTGGATTACACCTGATGCCGCCTTTTGCACCACCAAAAGGAACGTTAACTACAGCACATTTCCACGTCATCCACGAGGCAAGTGCTTTTACCTCGTCGATATTTACATCCGGAGCGAAACGCAACCCGCCTTTACTTGGACCAAGGATGTTATCGTGTACTACCCTGTAGCCCTCAAAAACTTTAAGTTTGCCATCATCCATTTCTACCGGCACTGAAACAGTAACCTGCTTCACAGGATTTGATAAATAGCTGAAAAGTCCGTCGTCTAATTTCAGAATTTCAGCGGCGAATCTGAATCGCTCCATCATAGATTCAAACGGGCTTTCTTTGTCTAATTTCGGCCCCGGTTCTTTGTAATAGAGTGTATTGTAAATATCTTTGTTATATGGCATTATTTAGTAGGAATAAGTCATTAATAATGGCTGAATAAAAACACTCAAAAATACACAATAACGAGACTTTTTCTCAGAGAAAATTAAGCCAAATCAATTTTAGTGAACTGCTTGTTACTATTGATATTTAGGAGGAAGAGTGATAAAAAAGCGCTTTTGTTGGTAGGGGGTTTGTAAGAATTTCAGGTTCTTATTTAGTTATTTTTGTCTTGGGCTCTTGTTGAAATAATCAGTTTACAGCTGACGTCCGCCTAACCTGCATGCTGAGCAGGCGGGTAAAGATGATGAAAATGAGGTTATGATATCAGTCCCGCCGTCGTCGAAGTATCGGTTGATAAAGGCTCGATATAAGTTAATTATTGTTTAAAAGAGTTGATTAAATTCTTTAAAACACTCCTTGGGAGTTCAACCAACCCTTCGACGACGCCGAGAAAAACAACCCAGCTCAATTAATTTTTGGGGCTCGGCTGCTCAGGGTGACGTTACTTTTATTAGTATTTGAAATCTCTCTTTCAAGCCTCTGAAAACAATACCCATTCAGTCCCACATAACAACCAAATCAAAGCAAGAATATAAGCCTCAAAAATCGTATATTTACAAGTTATTCAACAATCATAAGAACTGATTTAACAGGTACATCATCACATGAAAAAAGTGGCGTTTTATACGCTTGGCTGTCGGCTTAATTTTTCGGAGACCTCGGCAATGCGGCGGGAGTTTGAAGGAAAAGAGTTTATGATCACCGGATTTGATGACGAAGCTGATATTTATGTGATTAATACCTGTTCGGTTACGCAGGATGCCAATAAGGATTGTCGTAAGGTAGTGCGGCGAGCACTCAGAAATAATCCCGACGCGTTTGTGGCAGTTACCGGATGCTACGCCCAACTCGAACCGCAGGAAATCGCCGCTATTGATGGCGTTAGTGTAGTATTGGGTGCCAAAGAGAAATTTGATTTATTCGAATTGGTGGATTCTTTCGAGCAGAAAAAAGAACCGCTCGTTTTTCATTCAGATGTTAATGAAGCAGTCGATTTCCATCACGCATTTTCTTCTGGCGACCGTACAAGGGCGTTTCTGAAAGTTCAGGACGGTTGCGACTACAAATGCTCGTTCTGCACTATTCCTTTGGCGAGAGGAGTCAGCAGGAGTCCCGCTATAGAAGAAGTACTCGAAAATGCGCGCCGAGCAGTAGCAGAAGGCTTTAAGGAAATTGTGGTTACCGGAGTAAATGCCGGTGATTTTGGAAAACAGCACGGAGAGACATTTCTGGAACTCCTCCAAAGATTAGATGATATCACCGAGATCGAGCGTATTCGTGTTTCTTCTATCGAGCCAAATTTGTTGAATGATGATATCATCAGATTTGCAGCCACATCAAGAGCGTTGCAGCCGCATTTTCACATGCCGCTGCAAAGTGGCAGTGATGAGATGCTTAAACTAATGCGCAGACGCTACAAAAGTGGCTTGTACAGCGACCGTGTCGCGTTAATCAGAGATTTAATGCCTCATGCGTGTATTGGGGTAGATGTAATCACGGGGCATCCTGGCGAAACAGAGTCACTCTTTCAGGAATCTTTCGATTTTATAGATTCGCTTTCTGTGTCATACCTTCACGTATTTACATATTCCGAACGGCCAAATACGCATGCGTTGAATATTGAGCCTGTCATCCCCAAAAACATAAGAAAAAAACGTACGAATTTGTTGAGACGCCTTTCCGCGAAGAAAAGATTCGATTTTAATCAGAAATTCACGGAGGATACGCGCCAGGTGCTGTTCGAGGAAGAGGAAAAAGAGGGATTTATGCAGGGCTGGACGGATAATTACATCCGTGTTCAAATTCCATACTCATCTTTTTTGGCAAATTCAATTGTGCCCTGTAAATTGAAGATACTGAATACAAGTCTTACTTTTGATGGCGTAGTAGATAAGGCGGAGTTTGAAGTGAATCCCCAAATACTCGCAGTACATGTCTGATTCAAGTAATCTCTTTGATAAAATATCGAACTATCTGAAGCTTCAGGAGCAAGTGTACGCTCCTATAATGATGGATGCACAGGCTTTTGAAGATGCCACATCTGCAGTGGTAAGCGCTGCGCCGGAAACATCCCCTGAGCCAAACATTGAAGTAAAGCCTGAACCAAAACAGGAACCTGAAAAACCAACAAGAAATTTGAGTAAAACACCGGACCAATCCCTTAAAGAAATTCTGAATGCCTGTAAAACACTCGAAGACCTCAAGCAGGTTTGTGAACTTGCGGATGATTTAAAAACCGATCTTCCGAACACAAATCTGGTATTTGGTGTGGGAAATCCAAATGCAGATTTATTATTAATTGGTGAAGCGCCCGGCGCAAATGAGGACAGGCTTGGTGAACCATTTGTGGGTCGTGCGGGACAGTTGTTGAATAAAATTCTGGAAGCCATACAATTTAATCGCGAAGACGTGTACATAGCCAACATCGTTAAGCATCGTCCGCCTGAGAACCGTGACCCGCTGCCCAAGGAAAGACAAAGAAGCCTTCCGTATCTTGAAAGGCAAATTGATATTATTAATCCAAAGTTGATTCTCTGTCTTGGCCGTGTTTCCGCGCACACATTACTGGAAACTTCTGCTCCGTTAAAGGATATGCGAAGTAAATTTCATCCATACAGAGAAAAATACGAGTTAATGGTCACGTATCATCCTGCCTCTTTGTTGCGTAACCCGAACTGGAAAAGAGGAACCTGGGAAGACGTTAAAATGTTAAGAAAACGTTACGATGACCTCGATTGCAGGCCGTAAAATCAGTAATGAGATTCTTACAAAAAAACCAAAAACATGAGCACAAAAAAATTAAACTATACCTCTGATTTTATCAAAAAACTTTCTGAAAGGCTCGATGAGCTAAGGAGGTATCTTTGACTACGATCAGAGAACACTGAGAGTAGCCGAGATAGAGCATAAAACCCGCGCTCCGGGATTTTGGGATGACCCCGATGCCGCCCAAAAAGTAATGAAAGAGTTAAATTTTGAGAAATCCTGGATAAAAGACTGGGATGCACTCGATGAGCTGAGGCAGAACATCGAAGTGTACAAAGAAATGCTAAATGAGGGAGAGGATGTTTCATCAGAACTCAATCAGGAAATTCAAAAGCTTGAAAACGGCCTCGATGAGCTGGAGTTCAAGAATATGCTTAGCGATGAAGATGACCGCCGTGATGCGCTCATAACCATCAATCCGGGTGCGGGTGGTACGGAGAGTCAGGACTGGGCGCAGATGATTTACCGTATGTACACCCGTTGGGCCGAAAAAGAAGGCTTTAACGTCTCTACTGTAGAATATCAGCATGGGGATGTTGCCGGCATTAAAAGTGCCAGCATTGAGGTGAAGGGCGAATTTGCCTACGGGTATCTGAAAGCCGAAAATGGCGTACACAGATTGGTGCGTATTTCCCCGTTCGACAGTAATGCCAGAAGACATACATCTTTCTGCTCGGTGTTCATCTATCCCATTATTGATGATGAAATCGAAATAGATTTGAATCCATCTGATATTGAACTACAGCGGTTTCATTCATCCGGTGCCGGTGGGCAGAACGTAAACAAGGTAGAAACCGGTGTGCGTTTGATCTGGACCGGAAAATTGTCTGATGGCCGACAGGAGCGTGTTGTTGCTGAGTGTCAACAGGAGAGGTCGCAGTTGCAGAACCGCGAAAAAGCCATGGTGATGTTGAAATCGAGAGTGTATCAGCTTGAGAAAGAGATTAAGGAAGCTGCGCGGGAAGAACTCGAAGGAACCAAAAAAGCCAATGAATGGGGTTCGCAGATTCGTTCGTATGTGATGCATCCCTATAACATGGTAAAGGATCACCGGACCAACCATGAAACATCAAATGTAGATGCAGTTATGGATGGCGACCTTGAGTCGTTCATAAAGGCGTATCTGATGAGTGAGGTATGATAAAAAAGTTCGATTTTCTTGTAATTGGTAGTGGCAGTGCCGGACTCAGCTTCGCTCTTGATGTAGCTGAAAAGGGTACTGTAGGCATCATAACCAAGAAAAACAGTGCGGAATCGAACACAAATTACGCACAGGGTGGCATTGCGACAGTTTTAGATCAATACGACTCTTTCGAAAAGCATGTGGAAGATACGCTTATTGCCGGTGCCGGCCTGTGTAAGCCGAAAGTGGTAAGGATGGCAGTGCAGTCGGGTCCTGATATGATTCGTAAATTGATTGAACTCGGTGCTGATTTTACAAAAAGCAATGAGGGGAAATTGCATTTGGTTCGCGAGGGCGGTCATTCCCACAACCGCATTATCCATGCTGATGATATGACGGGACGTGAAATAGAACGCGTTCTGCTTGCAAAAGCAGGGATGCATCCGAATATTACCATTTTGGAGCATCATTTTGCCATGGAGTTGATTACAGAGCATCATCTCGGGCAAAAAGTCACTCGATACACCTCCGAGAAAAACTGCTTTGGCGCTTATGTGCTCGATACCAAAACGGAAAAAGTGGAGAAAGTGCTTGCCAAAGCTACGTTGCTGGCTACGGGTGGCGCCGGACAGGTTTATCTGCATTCCACCAATCCCGAAATTGCCACCGGAGATGGTGTAGCTATGGCATACAGAGCCAAAGCCCGTGTTTCGAACATGGAATTCATTCAATTTCATCCAACTTCGTTGTACCATCCCGAGTCGGATTCTTTTCTGATTTCTGAGGCCGCGAGAGGGCATGGTGGTATCCTCAGAAATAAAAAGGGGAAAGCGTTCATGGCCGATTACGATGAACGCGCTGATTTAGCACCCAGAGATATTGTTGCCCGTGCAATTGATGATCAACTCAAAAAACACGGAGATGACCACGTATATTTGGATCTGACGCATCTCAAAAAGGAAGACATCATTAAATGGCTACCAAATATTTACGGAAAATGCCTCTCGCTGAATATTGATATGGCAGTTAATATGGTTCCTGTTGTCCCGGCAGCGCACTACATTTGTGGTGGTGTTTGGACAAACATAGACGGTGAAACGACCATTAAAGGCCTTTTTGCAGCAGGAGAAGTAGCGTGCACAGGAATACATGGAGCAAATCGATTAGCGTCTAACAGTCTGCTTGAAGCGCTCGTATTTGCACGCCGCTCTGCTATTAAAGCGATGGATTACATTCAACATATTTCGCATCGGGAGGATATCCCCGAGTGGGATGATTCCGGTACCGTAAATACGGAAGAATGGGTGCTTATATCACATAACAAGCTTGAGTTGCAACAAGTTATGTGGGATTATGTTGGTATTGTTCGAAGTGATTTGCGTCTCAACAGAGCGTTCAGGCGAACAAAATTATTACATGTGGAAGTCGAGAATTTCTATATTCGGACAAAAGTAAATGTGCCGCTTTGTCAGCTTCGCAACATGATTGCTGTGGCGTATTTAATTATAAGTTCCGCGATGGAAAGAAAAGAAAGCCGCGGCCTGCATTACATGACTGATTATCCCGAGAAAAAAGAAGAACTCATTCAGGATACCATACTCTGATAGTTATGATTAAAGTCGGACTAACAGGCGGAATTGGCAGCGGGAAAACGGCAGTAGCAAAAATTTGGGAAGAATTGGGTGCTTCCCCTGTTTACGCGGATGATTTGGCAAAAAGAATCATGACAGATGACCCGAATGTGAAAGGCAAAATTATAGAACTTTTTGGGGATGCTTCTTATAATTCTGATGGAAGTCTTAATCGTCCATATTTGGCAAAAGAAGCATTTGAAAAGGGTAAAGTTGAAGAATTGAATGGAATTGTGCATCCGGCAGTATTTAAAGAGACAAAAAAACTATTTGAGGACGCGGAAAAAAAGGGATACAAATGCGCATTTAAAGAAGCAGCGTTACTTCTGAAACAGGGCAGGCCGGCAGATTTGGATGTCATCGTTTTTGTAGATGCGGATGAGGAAATCCGAATGCAAAGAGTAATGCAACGGGATGGTGTCAGCAGACAGGAAGTACAGCATCGCATGGCCAAACAAAACGATGTGTTAAAAAAAGACCTCTGCGATATCATTATCGAAAACAACAGAACTGAAGAGGAGCTCAGGAAGAAAGCAGTTGCTGTTTATCGGGGGATGGTGACTGGATAGAAGTAGTATGTTAAGTGCTTAATGATCATAATTTAAACGACCGAGTCATGGTGACGCCATAACATCCGCGCTTACGCTAGTGTCAAGTCAAGTCTAATATGGCGCAGACCTGTCAGACGGTATCATAGTACCAAGGTCAGCACCTGCTTCGATGTTAGGTTAGTACGACTTTTTGTATAAAACAAACATATAAGGTCTTTTTAGACAGCACACCCTTGACAAATCACTAGAGACATTTGATGGATATGACAGTCGCGTAAGTATCAATGTCATCCCGCAAGCGCCCGCGTCCATTAGCTGAAACCATCTCAAATCTCAAGGGCGCTGTGCGGGATCTTCCAGTTATGATATGGCTCTCTGGCTATATTCGCCTTAGTTGGTGGACATGTCTGAAAACATTGCCCGCTAACGCGGATTCGAGTATCTCGACATATCAGGCTTGGAAGATCCCGCACAACCCGCTGACTTTTTCCCATTTTTTGAGATTTGAGTGTGGGCCCCGATAATCGGGACAAGTTTTGCGGGATGACATGTGGCTTGACCCTAGTCATGTAATACAACTCTGTCATTATTAGCGGAATGCCGGCCCTGTAAATCACCATGAGTAACCAACTCATTCCGGCATGTAGTCGAACCATTTGATGATAGGGCTTCAATGCGCTCTCGGGTTGTGCAAACAATCCTTCAGAGCCTGTACTGCCGTGTCCCGATTATCGGGGAGCGTAGACGAAGTAACGCCGAGATAAACAACTTATGCAATGGCTAACATCTAGGCTCGGCTGCTCCCCGATGAATGCGGGACGCTGCAGGATGACGATGCTTTTAAAACCTGTTTTAAGAGCCATTCATGCCCAAAACCCTTCCCCAAGCACCATCCAAATAAACAAATAAACGAATAAACGAAT
>SLDG01000161.1 GCA_007125355.1 Balneolales bacterium
TCCGGGAAATCCGGTGAAGGAAGCCATCTTTGATTCGTAGAATATCTTGTATATAAGTCATCTCCGGATCTGTAGAAGAATTCCTGATCGGCATTAAAGATATCCTTCCCAAAAAATCCATTCCATTGATCAGGCCATCCCGGATCGTTAGGATCATCGAGTTTATCAGGCCAAATAGAGGGCCAAGTATTCCCCTGAGCTGAACCCGGGCCACGATCACTTCGCGCCAATTCATCTGAATTGGGATTAAAATAGCCAACTATAGGGTTTTTATCCCAGCTTTCTCCGGTTTGCGGATTGGTACGATAGTTTGGGGATATAACAACCTGAAGTGTATCAGCCGTATTTTGCTGATTAACAACTTCTGCACCCGTAAAAATAGATACAAAATATATGTAGCGGCGATTTGTGTTTTTGGGAAATTCAAAATACAGTTCATCAACATTAGAGTCGGTTGTACGACCGGAAAAACCGTAGTTGTGATATGTTGCCCTAAGGGTATTTGCATCAAGTATAGATTTCCGGCGCTCTTCAAAAGAAGAAAACTCGTACCCGTTACTCTGAGCAAAAAGTTCAGCCGGAGTGGTGAACAAAAAACTGGCAACGAAAAGATATAATAAGCGATTTAACATATTGCGGTTTTTTTTAAACATAACATTCATTAGAAAGACATCTGGAAGCCAAATTGAACTCTGCGCGGTTCAGCGAATCTTGTAGGGTTATCGTACCATCCCGGCTCAGCATCCGCAAGCGGATTCAGTGGCAGGTCGGGACTTCCGGTATCGGTAAATACCGAACTTGGGTTTCTTGCATCGAATAAATTGAAGACATTGAGAAAGACACCCATTTTATATCCACCAAAATCAAAGTTTTTGTACATATTCAAGTCAACTGTAAAGAAAACCGGCATACGTAAGCTATTGGTGATAATATCTCCGGTCGAGGTGATACCAACCCTTCTTGGTACAGCTGCTGATGGTGTATAGGGCAATCCACTGCTGAAACGCTGCAGAATATTGAAGCCCCATGTGTCACGAGCATAGAAGAATGTAGAATTAAGAACGTGCGTCCTGTCCCAGTTTGCATTGGTAAGGAAACGCGCGAGGTTTGTACCTGTGGTATCGCCAGTAGCAACAGCTGCAAAGAATTCGGCCGCAGGGTCTGAGTTAGAGTCTTCTGCTATAGAGAACGTGTAATCGAGGCCAAAGCTGACCCGGCGGGATATACGCTGGTTTATAGCGGCAGTTATACCACGGATATTGGCATAATCTCTGTTAATCCATGTTCCGTAACGTACGGTTGGGTTTTCTGTAGGGCTGATAGGACCTGAAGAAACATAATCTCTTTTATCCTCATAAAAAATAGTTATATCAAGAGCGGTTCCGGTAAAAATTTCTTGTTGCAGGCCAAGCTCGTACTTAACACTTTGTTCCGGCCTGAGGTCAGGATTACCAAAAGGCCCCTGAACACCTGATATACTTTGCAGAATCAACTTATCTCCATTATAAAGCCTGGTGTAGTCGGGCACCTGGAAGAAATAACCGTAACTAAAGTGAATTACACCATTGGCAGAAATCGGATAAGCAATACCTAAACGAGGACTAAACTGATACTTTGCACTTGCTGAACGCCAAAAACTGTCATCTCTTGTTTCATAACGGGATGTGAGATTCGGCCTGTCTGCAGCAGGTATCCTGCCGTTAGGCTGAAAGTAGTCGAAACGAAGACCGGCGTTAATAATCAGGTTTTCGTACTCGATTCTATCCTGAATAAAAGCACTAAAAATAACCGGTTTGCGAGTCCATACTTCGTGGCCAACTGTGTTTTCTCTTGGCACGCCTAATTCAAGGGCAAGCGGACCTTCGAGTTTATCATCCGGTAAATCTGCCGGTAACTCAACATCACCACCGTCAACAATAGGTACTAAGCCAAAAGAACGGAAATTGAGAATATCTGCCTGAACCTCAACACCGGCTTTCACAAAATGCTGATCATTGATTTGACTGTTGTACTCAATCTTTGATATGAATGTTCTGGTTGAACGGTTAAAAAAGCCATTACTCGTTCCAAATCTGCTAAAACGTCCATCTCTGCCTTGAAATTCTTGAGGAAAATCACCACTTCTTTCAAAGTTAAAGTACCGTCTGTCGTAGGGGTTTCCGTAAAGATTACTTTCAGACCGGTTAAATCTCATTGCTACATTTCCTGTAAAGAATGTATTTGCAGACGGTGTAAATGTAGTTCTAAGGTTTAAAAAATAATTTAAATTCTCAAATTCAGGCCTTGCTGCCGCAACCAATCTACCTGAGTGGCTGTAACTTTTACCCCACTCGCGGCCATAACTTCCTACCAAATTGAAACGAAATTCTCTGGACGCATTCCATTGTATGTTCCCTTGAAATGCATAACGATCGAATGGGTTTGTAGCTACAAGACTGCTGTCGCGAAATCCTTCATCTCTGTATCTGAGGCGATCTCCATCAAACTCTTCGATTGTAATCCATGGATCAGGATTATCCGGGTCAATAATATGTCCATAGCGATTCATAAACTGGCCATTAAAGCGGGTAATTTCACTAAAACCCGGTTCCCAAATAAGATTTCCGGCTTCATCCTGACGAGGTAAAATCGGACCTTGAGGGGAAAAAGCATTAAAACCATACAACCATCCTTCGTTTTGGAAACGACGCCCCGATACAAAAAATGTCAATTTATCTCTTATAATCGGACCTGATAAACTTGCTTCGATATTATATTGATGAAAAGGGTTAACCTCCCCGAATTGTGCTGGTGCACCCTGATACAAGTTTGTTCTGCCGGTTCCATACTCACCACCATAAATATTTATGTTTCCTCTGAAGGTGTTACTACCAGAACGTGTGGCAATATTAACAATTCCTGAAGTTGCTTGTCCATATTCGGCATTAAAGGTACCCGAGACTACCTGTAACTCTTCAATAGCCTGATTTTCTACAATTAATCCACGGCCACTGTCAAAACCATCAGTAACCCTTACACCATCAACGATATACGCGATTTCAGAAGAGCGCCCACCTCTGATGTGGAGGCTCCCACCCGGGCCTACTGTTACACCGGCCTGCAACTGAACAATATCGGTTACGCCCTGCACCGGCAAGCGCTCAATATCTTCTCTTGAAACCCTTGACTCAGAACTTGTTAAATCGCGAATAACGACATCTCGCTGGGCACGGACTATGACTTCCTCTCCTTCAATAACTGCTTCTGCCATGCGGATATTTAACTCTGTATTCAGGTCTGTTCTAACAAGTACATCTTCAATAACCTGTGTTTGGTAACCAACATACCTGAACTCTACGGTGTAAGTTCCGGGCCTTACATTCAGAATTCTGAAATTTCCGTCAAGGTCTGTGGTTGTTCCCTGTGTGGTACCCTGAATAATTACCTGCACACCAATAAGCGGCTGTCGGTCGCGGGAATCGATAACATTACCGGTTATTCGCCCTGCTTGTGCAAGAACAGTTTCCGCTGCAAAAAGCAGAAAAATCATCAGGAAAAGAAATCTTGTAGCGTATTTCATAGGATCTGTCATAATTGAGTTGGAATAGCGTGTAATCGCTCAGTAAAAATGGTTGCATTAAAGGTTTCTCGTGCTTCATTAAGCACAGAAGCACGAATATGGCTCTTTACAGTGTCGTGTAAGTAGCGCTTTACCGTTGGCTTTGCTTCTTCGAAACTTAGCGGCCTTGGCTGTACTCTGTCAAGGCATTTAAAAATCACAAATCTGTTCGACATTACCTGGAATGGGCCTGCATGCTCACCCGGTTGGATATGGTTCAAAGAGTTAGAGAGCATCCCAAATCGGTCAATTGGCATTAACCCTAATTCACCGTTATTAAGCCTTGCTGATGCATCGGCAGTGTACTCTTGCAAGACGTCATTGAATGGTACTCCACTTTCCAGTTTTTGCCAGGCTTGGTTAGCTCTTTCTTCGGTGGTAACAACAATCTCAGCTAAATTAAGCTCAATTGGCTTGATATATAAGTCGCGATTTGTTTCAAATTCAATTTTTAACAGCTCTTCAGGAACTTCCACCAGCGTATCGAGATAGTTGTCGAATCTCTCATTCAGATAGTTGAAAAACGTCTCTTCTATGGTGCGTTCTACATACAATTCCTGATAGTTGGGATGCGATGTTACTTTAGAAAGCGCATACGAACGGAAAGCCAATCCATGCACCTGTTGTGTAAAACTGTGGATATCTGATGCGTTTGCACGCTGTTCAAGGCTTGAGAAATGAGATTCACGCAGAAAATCTTCAATAGTAAAATTGAAGCCTTCTTTAGAGCCAATTACATCATTCATTTCATTTCTTGGGATGTCAAGGGTTAGCATGTTAGCTTCATCATTAAAGCTGAAAAAAGCGTCAGGCTGACTCTGAACGGTATCCCACAGATTGCGGATAATTTCATTGTCGAATTCAAAATCGTTGATTATCCCCCTCATGTGTTCACGCGTAGCAATTTCATTTAACTGATTTCTGGCAACCATCCCAATTTCATTGCGCTTGTTTGCAAATTCAGTTTCGGTAACGACCGGAGTCGTAATGATATCTGTGACCTTTATAATTGAGTAACCGCGACTCGTTTTAACCGGCTCGGATATATCCCCAATATCCATACGAAATGCCTTTTGCTCGAAGGAGACATCCATATCATCGAGTGTAAAGAAGCCAAGATCGCCGCCTGACCTTGCAAGCTCTTCGTTCCTGAAGACGCTTTTAGCAAGTTCATTGAAATCATGCCCTTGCTGAATTAATTTATAAAGCGAATCTGCCTCGTGACGGTATCTTGCAAAAAGATGTGAAGCTCTTACACTTGTATTGGCCCGATAAAATAATTCGCGTAAATCATCTTCTGTGATAACAACTTCATCGTGGATAAAACGGCGTTCATATTCTTCCATATTAACCTTGCGGCGAATCATGGATTTGAGGTGTTGAGCTTCCGGCTCTGCATGCCAGCCTTTTGAGTGGGCTAATTCAACTATTGTGTAACGATTTACCCTGCTGTTCAGAACATTTTCCATTACATCTGAACCCAGGTTTACGGCGTGTCCGGTACGATCAGCAAATCTGCGGAGCTCATTAAGATAATGCGTTCTTGTAATTTCGAATTGTCCGACGGTTGCCAGTACTTCTTCCTGATCTTTTTTATCAGAACTACAAGCCCACAGTCCAATTGTCAGTAATAAAATGACAACCAGAAACACAGAAACACGGTTGAAGGGGCCAGTTGAGGACATTAAGCTTTTATCAAATATTAAAAATATAATATGCGATTTTTTATTCCAATATTCACCACACTTGGTGGTGCCGATTAATCGCTCTTAGTTCATTGTGTATAAAGATAGTGAAAGCGCTTACACCTTTCAAGTAAAATCGAAACTTTTTTTACCCTACAATAGTTTCTAAAAAACAATTATTTATGTCTTACCAAAAAAGCGATATCCTGCGTTTTATTTTGAAACCCGCAAATAATTAACAGAATCTTAATTTTGATAGTTAGTATTCAGCCCCCTTCTCACCGCTCGTAATCGAAACTTGTTTTTATTAAATAGCAAAATCCCAGTATCATTCATTTCTGAAATATTTTCACGATTAATGCTTAATTAATTGCTTAATGCCTTTATATTTGAGTTTGTCAGAGTATTGAAAACCAAAATTTTTGACAATGTTCTGCAACAGAATAAAAAATAATCTACGAGTGCTTTTGGGTGTAAAAATGAAAATTCTGAGCAACCTGATTCAAAAAAATAATCCAACTTATTATAAGCATAGCTGTTCTTAAAACAACTTGAGCCACCTTATCTGAATACAGACAATGAAAAAATATATTACTGTTCTTGCTGCCTTTATAATCATGTTGTGCATTGGCAGTATATACGCCTGGAGTATTATTGCCGCCGAATTAATTCAAAATTTTGGCTTTTCCGGATCAGAATCACAAATTATTTTCGGGATGATTATTGCGGTCTTCCCATTAGCTATGATATTTGTCGGACAACTTGGCAAAAAGTTTAATCACAGATATTTAAGCTACACATCAGGAGTTTTGTTTTTTTCAGGATATCTGCTGGCAGGATATTCCGGAGGTAATTTTTGGATCATTTTCCTGGGCATTGGCTTGATGTCAGGTATCGCGACTGCATTTGGTTATTGGGTTTCGTTAACATCTCCGGTTCAATGGTTCCCCGATAAAAAAGGATTGATAACCGGAATCGCTGCAGCCGGTTTTGGGCTTGGTGCTGTTTTCATGTCAGAAATTGCAGAGCATATACTTAACAGAGGTTACGATGTACTTGAGCTGCTCAGAATCATTGGGGTTTCTTATGGTCTAATCATTATAGTTTTAGCAAATTTCATCTTTCAGAATCCTGCCGCAACAAATGACAGTAATGCTAAACTTGAGGTTTCAGAGTTTATTAACACTGATATTTTCAGGAAACTTTGTTGGGGGATTTTCCTCGGAACATTTGCAGGACTGCTAATAATCGGAAGCTTAAAAATAATTGGTCAATTGCAGGATGTTTCTGCTCAAATATTGATTAACGGTGTCGCTGTTTTTGCATTTGCCAATTTTGCCGGACGTTTAGCCTGGGGCTTCATCAGCGATTATATAGGTGCAAGTCTCACCATTTTTTTCGCACTCCTTGTTCAGGCGTTAGCCATTATTTCTTTGAACTTGTTTGAATTATCAGATATAAGCTATTTGGTGCTTTCGTTTTGTATAGGATTTGGTTTTGGGGGAAATTTCGTTCTTTTCGCCAGAGAAGTAGCACAGCGTTTTGGGCTTAATAATTTAGGACTTGTTTACCCTTATGTATTTATAGGCTATGCCATTGCAGGAATTGCCGGACCTTTTAGCGGCGGACTTATTTTCGATCTAACCAATTCGTTCAACTATGCTATAACACTGGCAAGTATCATGAGTTTGGCCGGCAGCATACTTTTCTTAAGGCAACACATACTCTACAAAGAAAAAGCCAATTGAGAAGGGTTTGTTTTTTAAGGTGGCTTTAGTGGAGGTTTCGGATGTTTGGAAACTTTGATTACAGTGGGAGTTTTAACTTAATTTGCTTAGATTCCTGAAAATTTCAACAAATAGTTACTGTGCACTTTTAGAAAAATGGAGCAAAACGCAGTTACCCCGCGTAAAGCATTAAACAAAGCCTATCTTAAGGTAAAACCTACTCGTGAGGAAATCGAGACATTCAAAACCAACCTGAATGTTTTGCTTACCGGGATAACTGAAAATGAATCAGAAGAGCACCATAAAAACCTGATTGGCGATTTCCTGAAGCAGACGTGGTATCAGCCGGATTACCATATCAATACGAAAGGCCGTAAAGACCTCGTAATTCATAACGGAAAAACAGCCCGCAACCCGGTTGGTGTGATTTGGGAAGTAAAGAAACCGGGAAGCCGGTCAGATATGGTGCGAAAAGACCGGCTAAACGCAAAAGCATTACATGAATTACTGTTGTATTACCTGCGTGAGCGCATTTCAGAGAAAAATACTGAATTAAAGCATCTGGTAATTACCGATGTCTATGAATGGTTTATCTTTGATGCCACTCTTTTCGAGAAAATGTTTGCCAAAAACAAAGAACTGGTTAGGCTTTTTCAGGATTTTGAAGCAGGCAGGTTATCTGGAAACACAACCGATTTTTTCTACAATAACATCGCTCATCCCCATATTGAAAAGGTTGCTGATGAACTCAGTTTTGCATGGTTTGACCTTAGAAGCTTCGAAAAGCCATTAAAAAGTCAGGATAAAACAGGCGACAGAAAACTTATTACGCTCTATAAGATTCTTTCGCCTCAACATCTGCTCAAACGTCCGTTTTTAAATGACAGCAATACACTCGACCGCGATTTTTATGTTGAACTTCTCCATATTCTTGGGCTGAAGGAACACAAAGACAGTGGTAAACGACTTATCAGCAGGCCTGAAAAAAGCAAACGCCATTCCGGTAGTTTTATCGAGAATACAATCATTCAATTAGATTACGGCGATAAAATAACCCGCATGTCTAACCCCAAAAAGTATGGCGATACGTATCAGGAGCAGTTATTTAATGTGGCGATGGAACTGACCATCACATGGTTGAATCGCATTCTTTTTCTGAAATTACTGGAAGCACAAATAATTAAGTACCGAAATGATGATCCGTCTTATGCCTTCCTGAATCTTAAACAGGTACATAATTTTGATGATCTCACCAGTTTGTTTTTTGGTGTATTGGCTCGTATACCGGATGAACGGCCACCTGACTTACAAGCCCGGTTTGCCAATGTGCCGTATCTGAACAGTTCACTTTTTGAACCCACAGAAATTGAACACGAAACATTTTTCATTGCGCAGTTGTCTGATGAAAAAACGATGCCTTTGCATTCAAACACTATTTTGAAAGACACAAAAGGTAAAAAGCGCAGCGGCGAAATGCCTGCTCTGGAATATCTGTTTGAGTTTTTAAACGCGTATGATTTCAGTTCAGAAGGTGCCGAAGATATACAGGAAGAAAGCAAAACGCTAATAAACGCCTCTGTACTTGGACTGGTATTTGAGAAAATTAACGGTTATCGGGATGGCTCGTTTTTTACGCCGGGATTCGTGACCATGTATATGTGCAGAGAAACTATTCGCCGGGCAGTGGTTGACAAATTTAAGGAAGCGGCTTCTGCTCAACTGGAATCCCTCAACGATGTTTACGAGCACATCGGCTCGAATCGCACATTTTCGCGCCAACAGGCTAACGAAATCATAAACAGCATCAAAATTTGTGATCCGGCTGTGGGTTCAGGCCATTTTCTGGTTTCCGCGTTAAATGAAATGCTCGCGCTTAAGAGTGAATTGAATGTGCTGATGGATGATAACGGACGCACCCTTCGGGATTATCACATCGTAGTTGAAAACGACGAACTCATCATCACCGACGAAAATGGGCAGTTATTTACGTACCATTCCGAACACCCCGAAAGTCAGCGTGTACAGGAAACTCTTTTCCACGAAAAACAGACCATCATTGAAAATTGCCTTTTCGGAGTAGACATAAACCCAAACTCCGTAAAAATCTGCCGTCTCCGCCTCTGGATCGAACTACTAAAAAACGCCTACTACATCCAAAACAACAAAACTGCTGCTAAAACCTCTACACCACTTGATGGCAAATCAACCGAAAGCTTCCACCAAATTGGTGGCAAAGCCGCCAATAGCTCCTCCCCTGACAAGGGGAGGTGGCAGCCGAAGGCTGACGGAGGGTTCCGTCTCCACAACCTCCCCCACCTAAAAACCTTCCGCAAAACCCTGCGAAAAAACCTCACCCCCGCAGAAGCCAAACTCTGGACGCTCCTCAAAGGCAAAGCCTTAGACGGCCGCAAATTCCGCCGGCAACACAGCGTAGCCAATTACATCCTTGATTTTTACTGTCCGGCAGAACGGCTGGCGATTGAACTCGACGGTCCCTACCATTTGGAAGCAACACAAGCCGAACTCGACTACGAACGCGACCTCTTTCTAAATGCAGTGGGGATACGAGTACTGCGCGTTGAGAATCAATTAATTTGGGATGAGCCGGAGTGGGTGCTGGATGAAATCAAATCGTATTTCGGTAAACAAAAAGATGTTGATTTTGATGCCGAAATCAATGATAGTGGTGCCATAGATGCACCACCCCGTCAGTCTCCGACTGTCACCCCTCCTCACAAAGGAGGGGAGCTTTCGGGGATGTATTTGCAGACCTTGCCAAACTTAGACATTAATATTAAAGCGGGGAACTCATTGGTTTCGAGATTTACGCTTGATGCCGATGTTACGCGCGCTCTTAAAAAGAGCAAGTGGACGATAGACGCTTACCGTACTGCTGTACAAACTTACCGCGAAGCGCAAAACAAAGAGCAAAAGCGGGAAATGGAACGGTTAATACGTGACATAAAAGGGGATTTCCGTACTGAAATTTCTAAAAACGACCCAAAAGTAAGGCGCCTTGATAAACTGAGCGGCGAACTCTGGCAGCTTTTGAATCAGCAGCAAATGTTTGAGTTGACTGCCAAAGAAAAAACCGCACGTAAAAAACGCGTTGAGAAACTGGAAAGTGAAATCAGCAGGCTTACAAAAGAAATTGAAGAAATAAAGAGCAACAGAATATTCGAGAATGCTTTTGAGTGGCGTTTTGAGTTTCCTGAAGTGCTTGATGAAAACGGGAGTTTTACCGGCTTCGATGTAATTTTGGGTAACCCGCCCTACATCAGGCAGGAAGCACTGGGCGACATGAAACCTTACTTGCAGCAGAACTATCAGGTTTATCAGGGTACGGCAGATATTTACAATTATTTTATTGAGTTGGGGATGCGGCTCCTGCGGCCCGGTGGCCATTTCCATTATATTGTGGCCAACAAGTGGATGCGCGCCAACTATGGTAAAGCCCTGCGTGAATGGCTGCAAGAACAAACCTGCGTGGATGCGATTTACGATTTTGGTGACCTCCCTGTTTTTGCAGAAGCCACAACCTATCCGTGTCTTTTGCAACTCAGCAAAAAAGAACCTCACGATACATTTCTGGCAGCCAATATTGAACATCTGGACTTTGAAAATCTGGACAACTATCTCCATGAAATTCGCTTTCCTGTTGACCAGGCCCGGTTGCAACCCGAAGGCTGGGCACTGATTGATGTTGACAGCCAGCTCTTGCTCGAAAAAATCCGCTCCCGTGGCATCCCGCTGAGCGAATATGTGGATGGGAGGATTTACAGAGGAGTTTTGACCGGCCTGAACGAAGCATTCGTAATTAATGAGGAAACCAAAAACCGGTTAATTTCAGAAGATGAGAAAAGTGCAGAAATCATAAAACCGTTTTTACGCGGGCGGGATATTAAAAGGTACAAACAACCCGAAGCTGAACAATTTGTGATTTTTACTCGTCGAGGAATCGATATTGAACACTATCCCGCAATATTGAACTACTTAACTGCTTTTAAAGAAAAACTCGAGCCAAGGCCCAAAAATGTACCATCAAAAAATTGGAAAGGCCGCAAGCCAGGCTCCTATAAATGGTATGAACTTCAGGATACTATCTATTATTACGAGGAGTTTGAAAAGCCGAAGATTATAGTTCCAGCGATTGTAAAAAGTGCTAATTATGTGTTTGACTCTAATAGCAACTATTCTAATGACAAGACAACTATAATTCCAACTGACGACAAATATCTCCTCGGAATATTAAATAGCTCAATTGCCGATTTTTATATATCACAAACTTCATCAACTAAACAAGGTGGTTTTTATGAACACAAACCCATGTATGTTTCACAAATCCCAATTCCAGAACCGGACGGTGACTTATCGGTACAAATAGAAGAAAAAGTATCCCAAATTCTCGAAGCCAAAACCACCGGCAACGAAGAACTCTCAAACAAATTAGATAAAGAAATCGACGATTTGGTAAGTAGGGTTTACGGGGTGTGATTGCAACTTAAATTATCTAAGTCACCCACCATTTCCGTTTCTGCCAAATCTATTGACGATGTAATCATCCATCATT
This sequence comes from Balneolales bacterium, assembly GCA_007125355.1. GTDB lineage: Bacteria > Bacteroidota > Rhodothermia > Balneolales > Cyclonatronaceae > SLDG01. The sequence goes on from SLDG01000161.1 coordinate 11,581, forward strand.
TTGCGGAATTCGCGACCAATGTGATCGCCGGAGAGCGTTACTCTGTGTTCGCCGTCTACATAAA
>SLDG01000357.1 GCA_007125355.1 Balneolales bacterium
CTGAAAAACGATTTCTTTGCAAAAGATGCCGTACAGCAGGCGTTTGTAAATGCCTGGCTGAATCTGCATACCTTTCGCCAGGACGCGCCTTTCAAACATTGGTTTCACAGAATTCTTATCAATGAGTGTTTCACTATTCTGAAAAAAAATCCTCAGGTTCATCAAAAAAATGAACCCACATTTGAACAGGAACCCGAAAATATATCCTCAGATGAACACTTCGATGATTTTTCCGATACCGAGCATCTGAGATTTCACATTCAAGCCGCGTTAGAAAAAATGGCACCCAATTACAGCCTTGTTCTGAAATTATTTTATATTGAATCGTATTCTATAAAGGAAATCAGCGCCATTACGGGTTGGAGCTTATCAGACACTAAAGTGAAGCTCCACAGGGCGCGAAAAAGCATGAAAGAATATCTGACCAACACCTTAAAATTAGAACCGGAGGCCCTTTATCTATGAGCAAAAAAAATGAACACATGCCATTGGATGACATTCTGCGCAAAACGCTAAAGGGACATCATCCGCCCGTGCCTCACACGGATATTGAGGATATGGTCATGCACTCAATTGCAATCGCTGAGAAAAAAACACTTCCGCTAACCGCCCCCGAAGCTCTGAAATACTGGAAAGCATCATGGTTTAGTCTTTTCATCGGGATATTGGCTCTTATAGGTTTGCTGCTAATAAATCCAGATTTGCAAACATCCCTGCCGCTTTTAAATGACGACTTCCTGGTGTCACTAATCCTCAGCGGATGCCTCATCGCAATTGTCTTCCAGCTGTCTCAATTACTCGAAATGAGAAAGACAATATCACACTCCTGAACACCCGCTACTTCACCAGATTCGCGATAATATGCTTTACGGTTATGCTGCTTCCAGGTAGTGAGGGATGAAATCCATCCGGCAAATAATTCCACGCTTCTGGCGGGTTACCCATCCTTTTTCCATTGGGATCCACGATAATCCCGGCCTTTCCTGAGAGTACATCTCGATATTGGGATAAATCTTCTTCGCCCACAATGCCATCAAAAATGGTGACCTTCTCCATCAATTCTGTGATGACAGGCGGAGGCGTAACCCAAACCACCGGATTTTTTGTTATGTGGGATACCGCGTTTTCAATCGAATTGAGGTTCTCCCAAAATTCGGCCAGCGAAACGACCGTCCTGTTAGGCGCGGCATGCAAGCGGATGGCATCGAATGTCCCCAATGAAACGAATACCCAATCGGGCTTTTCGTGGATGATATGACGATTTAAACGCCTGAGTGTATCAAAAGAAGTATCTTCATACACCCCGTAATTCAGCCATTCAAGTTCAAGGTCAGGACGCGCGATATCTACCACGTGCCTGAGAATTTCGAACCAACCCTGTAAATCATCGGTGAGCGAATCCCCCAAAGCCACAATTTTATCTCCTTTATTGAAAGGCAGTTTTTCTATGGATGTCAGGACATCTTCGACTTTTAACACTTCCTGAGCAGCTATTTCCGCCTGCTGATCATAGGCAGCTCTGGCCTCCACCAATTCCTGTACACTTAATCCGATAAAAGAAGCGACCCCCTCTATAGTTTGTGCACCCGGCAGTAAAGGGAATCGTTTTTCGAGATTCAAATAAGGGACCAGAAATCGTCTGACAGCCTCTTTTTCTTTTGTGATTTTTTCTTCTTTCTTAGACATGTTTTTGATCTTTTATGAGTTTGCTAACCAATTTTGGCGTTCCGGCTCCCGCTTTTTCGGCAATGCAGGTAATTGATGGATGTCCTAAAACAGCATCAGGAATGGACGGGTCAATTAAATAAATATCACAACCTGGCGGTGCATAATTCACTAATCCGGCTGCGGGATAAACCACTAAAGAGGTCCCGACAATCAGCAAAATATCCGCTTTTGAAACCAGTTCGGTGGCAGGTTCTATATTAGGAACCATTTCCCCAAACCAAACAATATTCGGTCTTAGCTGTCCGCCTTTCGGACATACATCACCCAGATGAATCGGTTTATCACCTATATCTATAATGTAATCGGGATTTTTTTCGCTGCGAGCCTCCCGAAGTTTACCATGCAAATGCAACACCCGCGTAGAGCCTGCCTGCTCATGGAGGTCATCTACGTTTTGTGTGATGACATCTACCTCAAATTCCTGCTCAAGTTCAGCCAATGCAATATGCGCCGGATTTGGCTTTACGGTCGCTGCCTGTTTCCGGCGTTTATTATAAAAATCGAGTACGAGTTCCTTATTGCTGTACCAGCCCTCAACAGAGGCCACCTCCATAACATCGTGACCTTCCCAAAGCCCACCGCTATCGCGAAACGTGCTTATACCACTCTCGGCACTCACACCCGCCCCGGTTAAAACTACAATATGTTTCTTGTTTTTATTCATGGGATGTAAAATACGAGGTATGTTTGATTTGAGAAAGGGATTTGGGGATTGAATATTGGTGAAAGAATAAGCCTGTTTCGGGTTTCGGGCCTGCCTGCGGGCGTAGCCTGGCAGGTTTCGGAAAGTAATTTATCATTTTTGTTTACACCTGCCATCGACACAACCCCGTCATGGTGAGGCCCTAATATCTGCGCTTACGCTAGTGATTTGTCAAGGGTGAATTATCCAAAAAGACCTGTCAGGTTTTTACGGTTCAGTTGTAGTTTTAAGTAATATAATCTTTAAAACCTGACAGGCCTGCGACATATTAGACTTGACTTGACACTAGATACATTTGATGGATATGACAGAGAGGTTGTAGCGGCGGTCGAGCGGAACCGAAACCAAAGCGGTTATTGAGCTATTTTCTAAGGACAAACTAACGGTTTGGTGTTTCTGCTGCCTGACGACTAACTCAAAAGTTGAGTAAAAAACCTTAACAGGTCAGCACGAAACCGTTGATATTATTCATGGCCTCCCCCGAATTCGTACATTCGGGTAACCAACACAAAAAAACTAATCGGAGGAAAACCATGAACCTATATAATCAACAACATGCATATTACTGCGGCATCGACTTACATGCAAGAACGATGTATATCTGCATTCTGGATAAAGCCGGTACCAAGGTATTGCATAAAAACTACCCGTGTAGTCCCGA
>SLDG01000246.1 GCA_007125355.1 Balneolales bacterium
GAAAGCAGTGTTGTAATTGAGGATTTGATTTCTACAGGCGAATCAGCTATTTCCGCGGCAAAGGTGCTGGAATTTGTAGGCGCTGAAGTACTTGGAATAATTTCTATTTTCACTTACGGCTTCGACCACGCCAAGGAAAAGTTTGAACAAAATGGGCTCGAACTTGCCACGCTGACTGATTACGAAACGTTGATTACCATCGCCCTTGAAAATGGTTTCGTAAAAGAGGAAAACCTGGAGTTATTGAATCAGTGGCGTATGACACCCGAAACCTGGCCCGACTAATCGATTTCCATGCCTGAAAATAGCCAACAATATCTTTTCACGTGGAGTGCAGCCAAACTGCTGACTATCGGCGCGGTACAACGACTGAATTTCAACCGCTCACGCTACGATGAAACTTCGTCTGCACATGATGGAAAGCAGTCGCTCGAAGCTGATGCGGATTCAGTAATTTCCGAACTCCATGCTTATCTGAATGTGCAATTACAATTCGAGAAATCCGGTGATGAGGCCTTTTTAACCGGTTGTTTTCTCATCATCAACAAACTCGACAATCTTCTCCATCGGTTGCATCACACCCTCCTGAATTACGATGCAGAGATAATTGTGGATATGATTCAAATCATAGACGAAGAACGAAACCAATGGTCAGCTGCCACAATAAACGATATTGATGACTTTCCATCCACCTCAGAAGTCAGTGCTTCCATCAGAAATATGTTCAGGCTCGAGCGTAGTTTAAGCCGGCTGCCTTAGTTTTAGCACGTTAAGAGGATAGAACACGGATTTAGTGGATTGCGGGGATTTACACGGATTACAAAGGTGATGCCACTTACGGAGCAAATCTTTAGCTGTGTTTATGGTTCTCTTTTCAAGTCACATCCGCTTCAAAAACTTAACTATATCTAACCCCTGCCGGCACGTTCAGCGCGTCCCCGCACGAAAGAATTTCAGGAGCAGCGTCTCGCTGCCGAGGTAGAACACGGATTTAGCGGATTGCAGGGATTTACACGGATCTTTGTATAGGTTTTTAAGCTTAATCTAAAATATAGTATTTTTGAAGTTATGCCGTATGAACCAATACGTGCCGGGAAGCATTACTCGTGCTTTAATTCACAAAAGAAACACAAATATCTCTGCCATGAAAAAACTTCAGCTCTACCATTATGAAAAAGATATTCAGCAGGATATTGAAAATGACAATTGGGTATCTGTAAAGGATGTATCCGAAGAGATTGCACGTGTCCGGCAGATGATCGCTAAACAAAATAAAAAAGATCAAAGAATAAGTATACGTATTTCCGGCGCGGACCTTGACCGCATCAAAGCCGTAGCTATGGAAGAAGACCTGCCTTACCAAACGTTGATTACAAGTTTACTGCACAAGTATGTCCATGGTAAACTTAAGGAAGTTTGAGAGGTTTAATCTACCAGCCTCAAAGAAGTTAAATTCGTAATTCGATTTACATATACAAATGATGCACGTTCAGCGCATCCTCGTGCGAACGGGTTTCAGGAGCAGCGTCTCGCTGCCGAGGTAGTACAGTAATTGTTGCGAGAAAATTTGCCTTTAAAACCTCAACGGTTTTTGAAACCTTCGAGGTTTCTCCTTGGTGAGAAGGTTGAGCTTTTGGCGGGGACGCCATATAAATCCGTGCGTGCCGGGAGGCACTGCACGTGCGGAGAGCGCAGGTTGTGATAATAAGTTAACGAAAACCGTTATCTGCATCCCATGGCAACTCATAACTCATACGGGCTCGTAAGGGCAATTCATGAATTGCCCTTACGGGTTGCCAGGTTCAAGTCTAAATGCAGGTGTTTAGATTCAGCTTCATTCTGAATTCTGAATTCACCAATTCTGAATTACTTAACCAGCAACATCTTTCGTGTCTCAATAAAACCACCGGCCTGAATGCGATAGATATACACCCCGCTTGGCAAAGTGGCCGCGTCGAATGTTACGCTGTGGGTTCCTGCATGTTGCATTCCATTTACCAGTAAGGCTACTTGTTGTCCCATCAGATTATACACTGCTAATTGTACTTCTGCCGCTTCGGGCAGGCCGTATTGAATTTGAGTGGTTGGATTGAATGGGTTGGGGTAGTTTTGGTTAAGGGCGAACTTAGTTGCGGTTTCATTTTCTACGTTAACAGGAGCATCAGGACAGGTGCCCCAAATGGGATAAAACTCCGGGATAAGCGGAGCATTCGTTGCAAAATCATCTGGTTCTTCTGGTATTTGATCAACACACCAGCTGCTTAAATCTTGATTGAAAGAGCTTGCATCCCTAAACATAAAGCCCATAAAGTTTACATTAGACACATCCCAGTTACTAATATCCCCGTTGAAAGAAGTGGCATTCCAAAACATCGAATGCATACTGGTCACATTAGACACATCCCAGCTACTTAGATCACCATTGAATGAAGTGGCATTACTAAACATTAGACGCATATTGACAACGTTGGATACATCCCAGTTACTGATGGCGCTGTTAAAGGAACTGGCAGCATTAAACATCAGTTCCATATTGGTCACATTAGACACATCCCAGCTACTTAGATTCCCATTGAAGGATGTAGCACTATGAAACAGCCAGCGCATAATTATCACATTAGATACATCCCAGCTACTGAGATCACCATTAAAGGAATTAGCACCCCGAAACATCGAATTCATACTGATCACATTAGATACATCCCAATTGTCGATGTTGCCATTGAAGTTGTTAGCGAAAGAAAACATGTCTTTCATAGTAGTTACATTAGACACATTCCAGCTACTGAGATCGCCGTTGAAGGATCTGGCACGATCAAACATCCCTGACATATTGGTCACATTCGTTACATCCCAATTACTGATATCACCATTGAAGGAAATGGCACCCCGATACATCCAATGCATATTAGTTATACCACTGGTACACGTAGTAGAAGCATTTGAAGTATTAATCTGATCACGGGTTCTTTTAGTGTATATGGTTCCAAGAACTGATCCGGTTTCCCCAATTTCCGCATCAGGACACATTACCGTAACGCCGTTTTCATGTAGAAAGAAATTCGGGTTGCTTTGCGCCTTTATATTGGTTGCGGATAACAAGAATAAAATGCAGAATGGTAAAAAAGGAGTGCAAGAAATTTTTATAAGCATTTGGGACTCCAATTATAACATTAGGTGCAAATAGCTGGCGGGTATTCGGCATTTATGTATTTTTAATCAAAAAAACTTTAATTCTAATATATTCATTATAAATCAGAATCGCTCGAATTTTTCATCTGTACTGAGGCTTATATAAAATGTGCATAAGTAGTAAGTACAATAATGGGCACTTACTGGAATTCTTCGCTCTATTTTTGCCAGACTCCTTCGCGAGATTTGAAAGTGCTATGGGAAAACACCTATAACTCCTAAATGCCTCGAATTAATTCAGCACAAACCTGAATGTAATCGTACCGCTTTGTTCGGTTTGGGGGGCGGTTGAGGGTAATCTGTTGAAGCGCCATGAACGTAATGTTCTTATAACTTCATTTTCGAGGTCGGGGTCTGTTCTGCGGAGGGGTTGTATGCGGCCAACGGTGCCATCCGGACGAACAGTAAATCTTACAGTAATAATGGCTTCAACTTCTGAAGTGTAAGAAGGTAGCGGATTTGTGAGCGGTTGCCTGTCTATGTCGCCTTCCCACTCTAATACAAAGGGCGCTGAGCGATCGCTATCGCGCGATGTGCCCTGATCTGCATTCAAGTCGCCGGTTGTACCTCTTCTGTCTCCACTGAGTAATGAACCGCGTCGCTCAACTTCATCAGGAACCTGAACGGGATCCGGTTCACGATCTTCTCTCGGTTGTGGTTCTGTTTCGGGTTCTTCGGGCTCAACAATGTCTGTTTCGGGAGATTCAACCACATATTCATTTACGACCGGTTCGGGCTGATCTGGCAATTCTACCGGTTTGGTCAAATCTTCAGGCTCTTGTTGTGGCTGTGGTTCAGGTTCGGGCTCCGGTTGCGGATTCTCTACCGGCCTTGGCTGTGGGTCAGGACGCGTGGCTACCTCCGGATTTCTTACTTCCGCCTGTTGCGCGGGCGAACCATCCTGAAATTCCCCGAGCGTGACTTCAATAAAAGCGGTACGGTCGAGTTCTTCGGGCTTGCTGTAAATCACAATGAACAAAATGAGCAATACCAGGTGCACACCCACACTTATAGAAAGGCCAAATTGCTCTTCCTTAGTTAAATCACGTCTCTTTTTTTGTGTGGAATTGTCCATGTCATTTACCTGAACGCGCGTTCGGTGGCCATCAGAATATTCATATTTAAAGACTGCCCTATGTTCATAACGTGAACGGCATCATCTATTATTGCATCTTTATCGGCACGGATAACCATTGGGGTTCCGGGGTTATTCTGATATTCAGTACGCACTCTTGTGGCAAGTTCACTTCGCGTGGTGAGGTCGCCATTTACGTAAAAAGTACCGTCAGGTGTAATCACAACGGTGACAAACTGCTGCTGCACCGGCGGTGAACTTTCCGATTGCGGCACATTTACCCTGATACCAAAATTGGCTACAAACGAAGAGGTAAGTAAAAAGAAAATAAGAAGTAACAAGACGATATCCGTCAACGAAGCCAGCGTAAAAACAGATAACGGCCTTTTTATTTCTGAATCTGTTCTGAATTGCATCAGGCTACCGGTTCTTTCTTACTTTTTGGTGTTTGCAGTAAATCAAGAAAATCTTTTGACGCCATTTCAAGATCAAAAATCATTCTGTTGATGCGGCTCAAAAGGTAGTTGTAGAAGAAATAGGCGAAAATCCCCACGGCAAGTCCCGCCGCGGTAGTTACAAGTGCTTCCCAAATTCCACCGGCAAGTACGCTTGGATTTACATTACCCTGTAACGACTGAATCTGCATAAATGCCTGAATCATACCGGTCACGGTTCCCAGAAAACCTAATAACGGCGCCACACCGGCAATGGTAGCAAGCCAATCCATTTTCTTTTCAAGCATGAAAATTTCTTTCTTCCCCGCATTTTTGATGGATTCTTCAATATCCTGCAACGGCCTGCCCAAACGCTTTATTCCTTGCTTCAGAATGCGGGAGAGCGGCTTGTCGGTTTGGTCGCAGTAAGCAATAGCGGCGCGGGTTTCTCCGGCTCTGAGCATATCTTCTACACTTGCCAGAAATTTTTCCGTATCGATAGTTGAGTTACTAAGCACTCTCCATCTTTCCGCAATAACATAAATCCCCAGAATTGACAGAATCGCGATGGGAATCATCACAAATCCACCCTCTGCAAGCAGAGAAAGCAGGTTCATGGTTTCCGGTTCAGAGGCAACTTCAGTCAAAAGTGTGTCGTTAGCGGCATTTTGCTGCATTAAAAGAAGTCCAGTAAAAAAAGACAGCATACTGTGTGTGGTAAGCATATAAAAATGTAATGAACGTTAATGAATCTGATACGTAATTTGTTTTGATTTATTTTGCGCGCCGAAAAATTTATTTTAAAGGCGAATAGTAGTTGTAAAGTAGTTGTTTCTGTACGGAGCCGGTAAACTTGCAGCCGCCTCAATGGCATCCTCACGATTTTCGAACTGCCCTACAACAACACGCCAACGAACGCCTGCTTCAGGCAACCTCAGGCTGTAATGATGCGCTCTGAACCCTTCATCACGCAGCTCATTCCTAAGCGACAATGCGCTCGATTCACTCGTAACAGAAGCCACAATAATTCCATAAAACTCAGACACACTTGTGTCAAACGTGCCAGTCATTCCGAAAGCGAAATCAGGTTCCGGAGTCGGTGTTGGTGTCGGCTCCGGCTCCGGCTCGGGGTCATCCATAACCGGCGTTTCTATATCCACAGGATCCGGCAGTGGCGGGAGTTCATCAACAGGCTGCTCTGTAATTTCTGTTTCTTCAGTATCTTCGCTGTCTAACAGGCCGGAGAAATATAATCCTGCTCCTAAACCAAACACCAATAACAGAATAACAATCATAATTCCGATTGTGCTGTTATCGGCTTGCTTTCTATCAGATGATCTTGAACCTGATGGCTTCTCAGTTTCCGTTCTGGCGCCCAGCCTCGGCAAATTATCGTCCCCGGAACCACTGCCGCCTGAAGCAACTATTGGCTCAGGTTCCTCACGTTTAGGCCTAGACTCTACTTTAGGCTGTCTGAATACATGATGTTCCGTTTCCTCAGATTTTCTCTTTGGCTTAAAATCGTCATCGGCAGTCTTTGGCTTCGATTCAGGCTCGAATTTCGGCCTTTCTATCTCTTCAAAAACTGGCTTGGGTTCCTCTTTGGGAGGTTCCGGTTTCTCGACTTTAGCTACCGGCTTTTCTGGTATGTCATCCGCAGTTTCGTCTTCGTCATCCTTTTCCTCTGCTTTAGGCTCTTTGCTTTCAAGCTCGCTTGCTTTGTCCGCCTTGTCCCTCATTTTTTTGAGCAGCGTGGTAAACTCTACGGCAAGTTCGTCTGAAGCTTTTTCGTCTTCATCATCAAACAAATCTTCGTCGTCAATTTGCTTGAGTTTTTCCGGCGGGATGACTTCCCCTATTTCTTCAATCTCATGGTCAAATTCATCCGGTTTTTTGCTCACGGGCGTATCTTCGGCTTCTGCATCATCATCCCCCTCAATAGCACTGATTGTTCTCCTGATTTCATCCTCTGTATCGGGTTTCTCTTCAGTTTTCTTTTTTTTGGGGATGTCATCTTGGCTTGTAAGCGGCTCGGGTTCGTCTGTAAAATCGAAACGCTTTAGTTTTGGTTTGTCCTCGGGGATGACATCAATGGATTCATCATCAGAATCACCGGGCTCATCGCCTTTAAATTCGTTTAAAAGAGCATCGTAATCGTCGGAGCTATCCTCGTCAGAAGGAGAAACATTTATGAACTCATTTTGATCTCGCCCTTTATCTTTCTGGTCTTCAGTTTTTCCACCTGTTGGGAAAAAGGAGCCTTTTCCTTCAACCAACGTTATCGGCTGCTGCCCGGCAAATTCGTAATTGATTTCCATATCAAGCACCGGATCAGGGACATACTGCAACTTACCACCGGTTTTCCTGAAAATACCGATTCCCTCAACTTTTATATCAAAACCTTCTTCGAGAGATGAAACTTTTGAAGCTAATTCGGACAGCTGTTCACGAATGTTGTCTTCGTGGATATTAAGCTTTTCTGAAAGTGTTTTTGCTATGATGTCTGCAGTGATTTTTTTCACAACGTCTCCTCATCTGGTTCAAATCTGATTGTATCTTTCGGCGGATGCAGCAATATGGTGCCATCGGGCTGTGTTTCTTCTTCTGCGGGGATATGCCTTCTGCTGAAAGCACCGAGTCCGTCAATTTTTACGAGATTGCCACTCAGCAATTCATCCCTTATTAATTCACCTAACGCTTTAGAAAACTCGTTTTTGTTCATTGCATTATAATTTAAAAGTTAAGCCGCCGAAAATCTGAAATGGACGCTCCAAAGAGTACGCCCATCTGGCATATTCCTGATTCAAAATATTTCTTGCTTCTACATAAATCCCAAATTGTCCTGAAAAACGATATTGCGCTTTTGCATTCAGTAATAAAAACGGGTCAAGGTCGTCTGTCCATAATTGCGGAGGCAACATGTCATTGTTTTCCGTTTTAGCAGGGCCTACAAAATCTGCCCATGCAGTAAAAACCAGATCACTCATAGGTGATGAACGCAATCCTGCAGTTATTCTGTAGTTCTCGAGATAGAGAAAATCGTCAAAAAAATCATCATTTAAATTGGCAATATTAACCTGCCCGTTTGCATACACTCTGAGCAATGACGGATCTACATCAAAACTGAATCCAAAAGAAGGCTGCAATAACAGAAGTTCATCCGGGTGGACAAACGCGCTATTCGCGGCCGTAAACATTCTTGGATTTCTGATATAAGATGCCTTGAACGCGCCATGCAAAGTGAGCCTGTCGCCCATTTCAATTTCTGCACCGGCCTTACCGTAAATTACCTGCTCATTAATTAGAAGGCCGCCATCAATGAGGTTTCTGTATGTTACAAAAGGCTCTTCGAGTCCTGAGTTTCTGAATTCGCCGGAAACCTCGGCATGCAATTTAAGCCCGTCTGTAGAGGTAAATGCAATTCTGGCAAATGGATAAGCCATAACCATGAACTCATTTTGCACATCGTGGCCTGCAAATGCTCTTGCACCAATTTCAGCCTCTGTAAATGCAGAAATTCTGGTTTGCCAGTAAGCAGCCAATTCACTAATCCACCACAATTCATCTTCGTTGCGATATTCATACAAGCCGGTATCGTGGTGCGTTTCAATTCTGAGAACATTTCCAATACTGCGTCCCGACATAGAATAGCTTCCCCCGGCACCAAATCGTAATTCGCTATTGTCATCAAATGTTCCCATTAAAAACGGTGGAGGTCCCGGGCCGATGATTGGCATGGAAGTCATCGATAGATCTTTAGTAGCAGCTGTATAACCGGCTCTGCCATAAACCATCAACTGGTCAAATGCGCTTCGGGTACTAAGCCAGGCGATATTGGTTCCAAAAGAATACAAATCTGTTTGTAGTTCGTCCGTATAAAATTGTGTATGCTGATTATTTGTAACATCATAGCGCCCACGCAGCTGAACTAATAATTGGTTGTTAAGGCTTAGTCTGTGCCTTAAAGAAATATCGGTGTCTAAATATCGATAAGCGCCATCCCCAAAAAAACCGTCATTTATTTGTTCTAAATGTCCCTCTGAAGACCTGAAATGGATGCGTCCGCTCAATGCAGTATTACTACCGAGCGGAGCGCTGCCGTAGATTCTGGCTTCAGGACTTGTATAGGAACCAAATCCGGCATATCCAAAAATCCGGGATGCCGGGGGATGCTGTAGCAAAATGCGCTCCGGTCCGAGTTCGGCTTCCAGCTCAGAAAATGGAATACTCGCGACCACTTCTTCAGGTGTTTCTATAAACGGCATACGGTTCGGGTCAATCCGAAAAACACGGGGCGTTGGGTTAAACCCAAGGATTGGCTGCCTGCTGATACCGGCAAACCTTGCCCTGAAATCTCCGCGAATTTCAATATCCTGCGGACTGATGTCAGGAAGCAGGGTTGTTGGTTCATCAGGACGCGCTTCCTGAGCATTCGCTGCAAGCACAAAGACGAACAAAAAAAGGATTATAAATGTTATTTTTTTCAATTTGACGCGAATAATTGAGGATATACTATACAACCTACTAAATTAATAAAAATTGAGGCATTTTGTAGCAGGAAACTGAGAACTTTAACGATAAAATGACCAAAATAATACATTATTTTTTAGATGCTGCTACATCAAACACTTTTACAGAACGTACTTGAAAATTTCCAACAACAAAAGTCAGGAGTCTCAGCCCACCGTTGAGAACACACACACTGAAAATGACAGCATTCTGAGAAATCCGAATCTGCTTATCATTTTTTGTATTACGCTTACTTCGATAATGGGGATATCGAGTATCACTCCGGTGCTGCCGATGATGTCTCAGGTCTTTATGGTGAGTGCTTCGCAAATTGCATGGCTGATTACCATTTTCACGTTACCGGGCATCATTCTGACACCTGTATTGGGAATGCTCGCTGACCTTATTGGCAGAAAAAAAGTTCTGGTGCCCTCTCTCCTGCTGTTTAGTGTTGCAGGATTCGCATGTACATTTGCGCAGAGCTATGAGCAACTTTTGCTGTTTCGGTTTATTCAAGGAATTGGCGTTGCAGCCCTTGGCGCTTTAAACCTGACCATGATTGGGGATTTATTCTCAGGCAACAGAAGAGCCACCGCAATGGGATATAATTCGGCCGTATTGAGTTTTGGGGCTACACTTTACCCTGCCATCGGTGGCGGGTTGGCTATTTTCGGCTGGTATTTCCCATTTTATCTGCCATTACTTGCTCTGCCGGTGGCGCTTTTGGTATTGGTCAAACTGGAGACAGTTGTACCAGCTTCATTAGAATCGAAGACTGCTTATTTAAACACGCTTAAACAGAATCTGCTCAACAAACAGGTTTTATTACTTTTTGTGGCCACACTCATTTCATTCCTCATTTTGTACGGGCCTATCCTGACCATCATTCCGTTTTTTATGACGGATAATTTTACCGAATCGACCCTTAAAATTGGAATCGGATTGGGATTTGTGGCCGTGGGGAATGGTTTGGCATCGGCTTCAATGGGAAGGCTTGCGGCCAGGTTTAAGGAACAGAATCTGCTGAAGTTCTCTTTTGCAGCTTACAGCGTACTATTCTTAATCATACCGTTTTCGGTATCCTTTGAGATGCTTGTTTTTATGCTGGGTGTGTTTGGGTTGTGCCAGGGGATTAATCTGCCGGTCATTATCACGTTGGTGCTAACATATACCACAACCGAAAGCCGTGCGGCGGTGATGTCTGTAAATGCGATGGTTCTGCAAATCGCGCAAACTACCGCTCCTTTAATAGTGACGTTTATTCTGGCGGCGAGTGGTTATTTGACTGTGTATGTTGCGTCTGCCGTGCTTGCTTTAATTGCGGGGACAATGGTGATATTTAAGTTGAGGTGAGAAAAAACTTAGCGCCTTTGCGTGAAAAAACCTCACGCAGATTTGCGCAGATTTTTTTTGGGGTTGGAAAACTTCTTTGCGTCTTAGCGCGAAACACAAAACGATTTTGTTTTTTTATCCTTCTGAGAATGATACTTCTTCATCGTCGCGGCTTTTGCCGATGTGCTCTTCCATCTCTTTGCGCAGTTTTTGGATGGTAAGCCCGCTTGTAAGCGAGCCATTTCGCGCAATAGAAATCCGCCCGGTTTCTTCAGAAACAATCAAAACAAATACATTATTAGATTCGCTAATCCCTACTGCCGCCCGGTGCCGCGTTCCAAAAACTGAGCTTATATTCGGGTTTTGACTGATTGGCAAATAGCAACTTGCGGCAACGATTCTGTCATCCCGAATAACAACCGCGCCATCGTGCAATGGTGTTTCTTTATTGAAGATGGTTTCCAGGAGTTTGGATGAAACCTTCGCGTCAATTTTTTGGCCTACATCTACTAAATCCTGTAACGTAGAGCGACGCGCAAATACAATCAGCGCTCCGGTTTTTACGCGGCTCATGTTCTTTACCGCTTCGATTACCTCATCTATAATCGTATTGCTTTCACTCGATCCAAAAAAACGTTCAAAGCTTGTATTTTGGCCAATCCGATATAAGAGCCTGCGTATTTCCGGTTGAAAAAGGATGATTACAGCCAAAATCCCGACATCAGTAATTCTGCGAAGGACAAAGTTAATGGTGGTCAGCCCAAGCACACTAACAAGAGCATTAATGGCAAAAATAGTGACTAACCCGATGAACGCCGGAACCGCGAATGAACCCCTGATCCACGTGTACAAATAATATAATACCAGCGCGATGATGAGTGTTTCCACCACATCTTTTATGCCAAAATCAAGAAAACCAAATATTGTAATTGACACCCGCTGTCGCTCTTTTTAATTAAACTGTGATTGTATTTCGTTAAAAATCCTGATGCTGTCGGCTGCTTCCTGCACATCGTGTACCCTGATGATTTTAGCACCCGTCA
>SLDG01000223.1 GCA_007125355.1 Balneolales bacterium
CCGCAAGCACGGCCACAAGTAAATGAATTAATAGCGTGGAGACTTTTTCTGTAGCTGTTTCGCCATAATTCCGGGTTGTGGTAACCTGAATGTCTGACGTAATAACACTGCCGCTTAACCGCTCTGTAACCTGATCAATTTGATTCGCTATAGTCATAGCATCTGCACCTTGCCGTTTGGCAACCGATAATGTTACTGCGGGAAATGAAACTCCGGCTTCTAATCCAAATTCTTCAGCAGCGGCAGGGCCGAAACTGTAGCTCACATAGTTAGTGGGTTCGCCGGGGCCATCGGTTACCGTGGCTACATCCCTTAAAAGAATAGCACTCCCGTTGCGGACATCAAGAACAAGTGAACCAATATCATCGGCACTTTGCAGGAAGTTTCCGGCCTGAACCAAAAATTCAGTATCACCGGCATTGAAAGTCCCCGAGCTGAATTCTGTGTTGGATGCCTTTATAATTTCAGCTACTCGCAGAGGATCTATTCCGGAGGATGCCATTTTTGCTTTGTCGATGGTTACTGAAACCACCCTGCTTCTGCCGCCATGGATTTTTGTTTCGGCTACATCGTAAATTGTCTTTACTTCATTATCTACTTCCTGAGCCACTCTCCTAAGGTCGAAATCGCTGAGTGTTTCGCTCCAGAAAGTTAGCGTAACAATCGGCACATCGTTAATAGAACGTGTTTTTATGAGCGGCATGGTTACCTGTTCCGGTTTTGTATCCATGAATTTCATGATTTCATTGTACAACCGAACCAGGCTTCGTTCTATATCTTCGCCAACATAAAACCGGGCCGACACCATTGCCCTTTCGGGCATACTTGTTGAATACACATATTCCACGCCTGAAATATTTGAGAGAATCTTTTCAAGTGGTATAGCTATGCGCCTTTCCACTTCTTCGGGAGTTGCTCCCGGGTATCCCACAAATATATCGGCCATTGGTACATCAATCTGTGGCTCTTCTTCGCTTGGGGTGAGCCACACGCCATACACTCCGATTGCCAGAAAAGCAATCATCAATAAAACGGTAAGTTTGGAGTCTATAAACGCCTTTGCAATATTTCCAGCTAATCCTGTCTTCATTGTTTTTTTATCTTTTAAAATTACTGTGTGCGGATGATTGTACCCTGGCGCAACTCCTGCTTAGCTTCAGCAACGAACGTTTCTCCGGCTGATAATCCGGATAGTATTTCAACTTGCCCCGCCGATTTCCGCCCTGTTTGTACCCATCGGAGCACAAGGCGGTTATCTTCATTTATAGTGTACAAACCTGTAAGTTGGCCACGATGCACAAGCGCGCTTTCCGGCACTTTTAATGCCTGTGAGGCTTCCGTTTCAATAAACAGCTCGGCGAACATACCTGCACGAAGATTTGGTGCCGTTTCATTCTCAGAGAGTCTCGCTTCAACAGAAAACTGTCTGCTCATGGGGTCACCGGCAGTACTGATGTTTGTTAGTGTACCCGGCAGCAATTCATCTCCGGCAGCTTTAATAAGGATAGATACATCCATTCCGGTTTCCACAGCATTAATCAACCGCTCCGGCACGGATGATGTGATTTTTATATCGGTGGGATCTGAGAGTGTTACCAAAGGATGCCCCGGTGCTGCCATATCGCCGCTTCTTGCAAATTTTTGTGTGATGACTCCACTAAACGGCGCCCGAATGACTGTGTATTCTAACATTTCATTCACTTCTTTAAGGCCGGCCTCAAGAGCGGCTACATTTGCTTTCGCCGATGCGTACATGGCAGAAATGTCATCCATCTCTTTTTGGGTTGCACTGTCGTCTTCAAAGAGGTTTTTTATCCGCTGATAATTCCGCTCTACATTGGAAAGGTGCGCGTTTGCCTGCAACATTTGGGCATCGAGTTGCTGCTTTTGAGCCTGAATCTGCTCATCTCTTACTCTGGCAATAACTTGTCCGCGTGACACTGCATCACCTACCGAAACACGCATTTCTGTGATTGAACCCATTACAATGGTGCTGAGGTTGGCTTCATTATTGCTTTCTACCCGGGCGGGGAAAGACATGGCCGTTTGTGGGGTGATACTTGCTGCTGTTTGCACAGTAACGGGAATCGGGTCCGGTTCTGTCTGATCGCTGTCAGCCGAACCACATCCGGTAAGGGCATAGGTGCCAAAAATCAGCACCATCAGCATTCCTTTAGTAAGCATATTTTTAAATTGAATCATTGTATTCATGTTGTTTAGATGTTTGATTTTTTAAAATTCGGTTTCCTGAATCATTGCAATAGAAGCCAGGCTCAGATTATATTGATACACAGACATTACGTAGCGCAGCCGGGCTTCCAGAAGTGTAGTTTCGGCCTGAAGCAGGTCGGGCAGGCGTTCCATCCCCTCATTGTATCTGTTGGTGCGAATGCGAACATCTTCTGCCGACTGCTCTATGGTTTCTTGTGATAATTCCAGTTGCAGTTCCGCGTGTTGCAACATGCGTCTGGCTTTGTTGAGTTGCATAGCCATTTTATTGGTATAACTATCGAGCATAGCCCGTGACTTCCGCTGATTAGCTTGCGCCTCTCTTACTTTGCCATACTGCTGTAAACCCGAAAACAGATTCCAGCTCAAATTTGCGCCTATCATATACGCATCGCTGCCAAACCCAAATGCCGAGGAATCATTAAACTCGTAACTGCCAAAAAGATTTACACTTGGCAAAAAAGAAAATCTGGCGGCTCTGACCATTTCATTTGCAGCCTGTTCCTGATATTGCATGGTTCGTAACATGGCATTGTCTATGTAATCTGCCGGCGCGAGTGCTGCCTTTGCAAATTGCGTTTGTGGTGCCAGTTCATCAGATGCATGAATAATAACCATAGGCGATAATCCCAATGTGTAAGCTAATTTCTCTCTGACGGCATCTAATTCATTTTCGGTTTCCACGCGTTTGCTTTGCATATCCAGCTTAAACACCCGCGCGGTGAGCATATCGGCTCTGTTAATCATACCCTCTTCGAAATAGCGAACCGCCTGACGGTAATGTTCAGATGCCGTTTTATATCCTGATTGCAGTACTTCCAGTTGTTTTTCAGTCAGTTGAAGCC
>SLDG01000118.1 GCA_007125355.1 Balneolales bacterium
CTCAAGCTCCCCGCATTCCCTTATGTGTGGCGACAAGGAATTGCAAACTTACACCGCCCGAATAATCAAACCGCCGTTTTGGTGACCACCTTGGGGATGGGGATGCTGTTAATTGGCACGATGTATCTCTCGCAGCAAATGATTTTGAATCAGATAGATTTACGTACAGGTGATAATCAGCCCGATATTGTTTTTTATGATATCCAATCGGATCAAAATGAGGATGTGAACAGAATTATCGAAGAAAACGGTGCTAACATTCTGGAAAACGTACCCATTGTTAGCATGCGGCTGGAAGCCATAAACAATCGCACTGTTCGGGAAATCCGAAGAGATACCGCTGCGGTTCAAAGCAGATGGGCGCTTACCCGCGAATATCGTGTTACCTACCGCGAAGAACTGAATGACGCGGAAACCATCATCGAAGGTGAGTGGATTTCGAGAGCTGATGGAATTGATTCCGTGGTGCCTGTTTCGCTGGGACAACAACTGGTAGATGAACTTAACGTGGGCCTCGGCGACCGTTTGAGATTCGATGTGCAGGGGATCCCTGTTGAAACAGAAATTGCATCCATCAGAGAAATTGACTTTCAGCGTCCACAGCCTAATTTCTTTTTGTTATTTCCGGCCGGAGTTTTGGAGCCCGCCCCGCAATTTTTCGCAACGGTGGTTAGAACCGGTAGTCCCGAAAATGCCACATTCTTACAGCAGGAAGTGGTACGTAATCACCCCAATATTTCAGCACTCGATATTGGATTAGTCCTTGAAAGCGTGCAGGAATTCCTGGATAAAATTGCTCTTGCGGTTCAGTTCATGGCCTTGTTCAGTATCCTTACAGGTTTAATCGTGCTCGCAAGTGCTGTGGCGATCAGCAGATTCCAGCGGATTAAAGAAGCAGTGCTTTTAAAGACACTTGGCGCATCCAAAAAACAAATAAACAGCATTCAGACGGTAGAATATGCACTAATCGGCGCGCTCGCCTGCTTAACCGGACTCTTACTCGCACTCGGCTCAGGCTGGCTTCTTGCATGGCAATTCTTCGGATTGGTATTTGTCCCGGATGTCCCCGCATTGTTGATTACATCTCTCGTGGTAATTTTGCTCACGCTTTTCGTTGGCTTTTTCAACATGCGAGGCGTTCATCGCCGCAAACCCCTCGAGACGCTACGCGCAGGGTGAGGAATTGATTATTGTTTAATGGCTATTGAATAATTGGTGATTGCATCAAGAAAAATCTGCGAAAATCCCCGGGATCTGCGTGCCATTTTTCCTAAAAAGTGATATATTTAAGCTTCATTTCCAACCAAAATAAGGTTGGGGGTGCTTGCTTAAGCGAGCTGAGATTATACCCCAAACACCTGATCCGGATAATACCGGCGTAGGGAAACCTTTTCGGGAAATTCAATTTTCCCGGAATGCTCTGAAGCTTAAAAGCACCTCCAATGTTTAAAAACATACGGAGGACATATGTCAAACCTAACCATAGTTAAAAGCGCGGTTTTATTGTTGCTTTTAATAACATTTGCAGAGCCTGCAATTTCGCAAAATACAATAAGCGGCGTTGTGCGCGATGCATTAACAAGAGATGCGCTGCCCGGCGCAACAGTTACACAAATCGATACAGAAACCGGCACCACAACGGATGTTGATGGCCGTTTTACACTCGAACTCAATGAAGCAAAACCGCTCTCAATAGAAGTTCGATTTATGGGATATCAACCGCAGATTCAAAGAGTTAGACCCGGTCAACAAAACATAATCATCAACCTCAACACCACACAGTTTGTCGGGGATGACGTGGTCGTAACAAGTCAGCGAGTGGATGCTTCAAGTCCCGTTACATTTACCAATGTAAGCAGGGAAGAAATAGAGGATGTAAACCTCGGCCGCGATTTGCCCATGCTTCTTGAAATGGCTCCCTCGGTGGTTTCAACCTCAGATGCCGGTGCTGGTATAGGCTATACGGGTATTCGTATCAGGGGTGTGGACCCTACACGAATTAACGTTACCGTAAACGGTATTCCGTTGAACGATGCTGAATCGCACGGCGTATTTTGGGTAAACATGCCAGATTTCGCCTCATCTATAGAAAACCTGCAAATCCAAAGAGGTGTGGGGACATCTACGAACGGGCAGGCTGCTTTCGGCGCGAGTGTGAACATCCAAACCGGCGCGCTCAGACAGGATCCCTACGCGACAGTCAGTAATTCTGTAGGTTCCTTCAACTCAAGACTGCATTCCATCACAGCAGGGACAGGATTATTGCAGGGGGGATGGACGGTTGATGCGAGGCTTTCCATGATTAAATCAGACGGTTTTATTGACCGGGCGTTTTCTGATTTATCATCATACTACTTATCCGGTAGCCGGTATGGTGAGCGCAGTTTTCTTAGATTCAATATCATGAGCGGCCGGGAGCAGACCTATCAGGCATGGAATGGAGTACCTGAGCCTATCCTTCGCAACGACTCCGCAATGCTTGAGCAGTACATTAATGATTTGTTCATTGGTGAAGAAGATGCCAATTTCCTGAGGGAGAATCTCGGGAACCGCAGATTCAATGAATTCAGGTATGATAATCAAACCGATAATTACCGTCAGGACCATTATCAGGCGCACTATTCCTATCGTTTAACTGACAGGTGGCTTGGGAATTTGTCGTTGCATTACACTTACGGCAGAGGATTTTTCGAGGAGTTCAGGCGAAATGACCGTTTGAGTTCGTACAATATCGCCCCTGTTGTAGTCGGCGATGAAACCATTATGAGATCCGATTTAATACGCCGCCGCTGGCTTGACAATCATTTTTATGGATTTGTTTTCTCAACTGAATATAGCCCTGAGAACTGGAATCTGATTATTGGTGGCGGTTACAACGAATACGATGGTGACCATTTCGGGGAAGTCATCTGGGCACGATTTGCCGGAGATTCCGATATCCGTGATCGTTACTATGATAATAATGGCTTCAAAACCGATGCGAACCTGTATGCTAAAGCAGGTGTTAATATCACGCCATCACTCATTGCTTATGGTGATATGCAGGTGCGCAGAATCTACTACCGTTTCCTTGGATTCGACCGGAATCTCGAAAATATTACAAAAGATGATGAGCTTTGGTTTTTGAATCCTAAAGCCGGTTTGGTGTACAAATTCAACAGAAACCACAGATTATATGGTTCTTTCGGGGTGGCCGGCAAAGAGCCCACGAGGCGTGAATATACCCGTTCAACGCCGGATACGCGTCCGACTGCAGAAACGCTCTATAACTTCGAGGCAGGCTATCGCGGCGAATTTGGCAGAGGCTATTTAGGAGTGAACTACTATTATATGCTGTACGACGATCAGCTGATTTTAACCGGAGAAGTCAATGATGTGGGCGCGTATATTCGCACGAATGTGCCGGATAGCTACCGCATGGGCGTTGAGCTTGAAGGTGGCTATACCATCAACCGTTGGCTGCAATGGAGCGCTAATGCCACATTGAGCAGAAACAAAATCAGTGAGTTTACCGAGTTTTTGGATGATTTCGATCAGGGCGGACAAGCAGCAACCGTATATCGTGATACCGATATCGCGTTCTCACCTTCGTTTATTGCGGTAAATCAGTTCAGATTTACACATCGCGGCTTCACAGCCGATTTGAAGAGCCGTTACGTATCCCGTCAATATCTTGATAACAGGCAAACAAGGGCGCAGTCCATTTCTCCATACTTTGTATCTGATTTAAGACTCAATTACAGAGTCGATACCATTCCTCTGTTCAGAGCCATCAACGCAACTGTTATGATTAACAATCTGTTTGATGAGAAATACGAATCGAACGGATACACCTTTGGATATATCATGGGGGGGGAGACCCTCAGATTCAACTATTTCTATCCTCAAGCCGGTCGTCATCTTATGGCTCAGCTGCGGATGGAGTTTTGAGGTAAGGTTCGTTTATTCGTTTAACAGTTTATTTGTTTATGCATCAAAAACGAAAAAAAGTAGTCAGTCTGCTGCGTCCCGAGTATCGGGGAGCGGAATGCCAGCCAATAATGCTGGCATTTGGGAATTAGCTAAATCCGGCATGTAGTCGAAGGCTTAGTTGCGTTTGTATTAAGGTATTAAACAAAGCCACTTGTCATCCCGCAAAACTTGTCCCGATTATCGGGGACCACACTCTATTCTCAAAAAGGAAAGAATATGTGGGTTTTGCGGGATTTTTTGTGTTTCGAAATGTCGAGATTCCTGACATGTGTAAACTTGAGTTGAGCAAAAAAAGCGCCAAGCTCCACTACTGTTTTTTTTACCACAGTGTGCGCAGAGGAAACAAAGAGTTTCACTTCGTGGGAATCGCTTCGCTTAGGGTGCAGAATAAGACTTGGTTAGAATTGTATTACTTACTGCAAGAAATTTCCATAATCTGTGATAATTTGCTTACTTTCTGCCTTCAGAAATAAAAAAAAATCAATCTTTTCTTTCAAAAGTGATGTGAATGGACTTTAAAAAATTAATGAATGTCATCGGGCCGGGGTTGTTAATGGCCGGTGCCGCAATCGGGGTTTCTCATTTAGTGCAGGCAACAAGAGCCGGCGCCGATTACGGCTTTTCGCTTCTCTGGCTATTACTATTGGCCATCATTTCCAAGTATCCGTTTCTTGAATTTGGTCCGCGTTATGCAGCGGCAACCGGCAGTAATCTCATTCAGGGATACAGAAAAATGGGCTTATGGGTGTATTGGGTCTACGCGATGATAACAATTGGAACCATGTTCATTATTCAGGCTGCTGTGACCATCGTCACTGCCGGGCTTGCAGAGCATCTGTTTGGATTTGGCTGGTCGCCGGTATTTTGGAGTTCAGTGATTTTAGCAGCATGCATTTTGCTTTTACTGATTGGCCGATATCCCGGGCTTGATGTGACCATGAAAATCATCATCAGCCTTCTGACGATTTGTACAGTAGCTGCCGTTGCTATTGCGCTCGGAGCGGGCACTGTGCGCGAAGTGCTTGTTCATGAACCGCCATCGTACTGGAATCTGGCCGGTCTTGCATTTATAATTGCTTTTATGGGATGGATGCCGATTCCATTAGACGCTTCGGTGTGGCATTCAATTTGGTCAAATGCCAAGGAGAAACAAACGGGATACCGTCCAAGTATTTCCGAAGCCAAAATTGATTTCAATATTGGTTACGGTAGCGCCGCGCTTATTGGGCTGCTGTTTTTTGTTTTGGGCGCTCTCATAATGTTTGGCAGTGGACGCAGTTTTTCGGCATCAAGCGTGCAGTTTTCAGCCGAATTAATCGATTTATACGGAACCACGCTTGGAGCATGGAGTACCCCGATTGTTACCATCGCTGCTTTTGTAACCATGTTCAGCACCACTTTAACCGTTACCGATGCTTATCCAAGAGTGGTATCGGAAATGATTCCGGCTTATGATGGCAGAAAACTATCAGAAAATCAGCGGTTTAAAATTTATGGGATTACGATCATTGTAGTGCCTGCAACTGCCGTGTTAATCCTCACATACCTTACCGGAGCCTTCACCACTTTGGTAGATTTCGCGGCAGGACTTTCATTCCTGGCGGCTCCCATTCTGGGATGGTTCAACCTGAAACTCGTAAATGGTAGCCACATGCCTGAACATGCAAGGCCTGGAAAAGCTTACAGTATTTTCAGTTGGATGTGTCTGTTATTCCTGTTTCTGTTTTCTCTTTTATATTTATATTGGAGATTTTTTGTTGGTTAACGCATGCTCGAAAATCGCTCAAAAGCCGACTTCTCGAGGCTTTCTCTGTGGTCGGGATGCGCAATATCAATAAGCGCGCGTGCTCTTTGTCCTAAATTCTTTCCATATAAATTGGCAACCCCGTACTCCGTAACCACATAATGTACATGTGCTCGGGTAGTTACAACACCGGCACCTTGTTTGAGGAAAGGAACAATACGGCTCAATCCTTTATTGGTTGAAGATGGAAGTGCAATTATTGGCTTTCCGCCCTCAGAACGAGCGGCGCCACGTATGAAATCCATTTGTCCACCAACTCCGGAGTAATGGTAAGTACCAATGGAGTCGGCACAAACCTGCCCGGTAATATCCACCTCAATGGCACTGTTAATAGCTACAACTTTAGGGTTTCTCCTGATGACCATGCTGTCGTTAACATAAGCTACATCCAGCATTTGCACCTGAGGATTATCATCCACAAAATCATAGAGCTTCTGGGTTCCCATCACAAAACCCCCAACAATCTTACCGGGATGCAGTTTCTTTTTTGAATTGTTGATAATCCCCTTTTCTACTAAAGGAATTATCCCATCGGAAAACATTTCTGTGTGCACGCCGAGGTTTTTATGGTTGTCGAGTGCAGATAATACCGCATTTGGGATATTTCCTATGCCCATCTGAAGCGTTGAACCGTTTTCAATCAGGTCGGCCACGAAGCGCCCGATTCGCATTTCCTGCTCACTGGGGTCGTCTGGCTTAAACTGATACAACTGCTCGCTGTGCTCTATGGCATGAGTAATTTCAGAGATATGGAGCAAGCCGTCGCCGTGGGTTCTTGGCATTTGATCGTTAATCTGCGCAATAACATACTTGGCATTTTTTACCGCAGCCCGGCTCACATCTACAGAAGTTCCAAGTGAGCAAAATCCATGGCGGTCGGGTTTAGAAACCATGACTAATGCGACATCCAGATTTAATATCCCTTTGTTAAATAAATCAGGAATTTCACTAAGGAAAACCGGTATGTAATCGCCTCTGCCTTCCTTAAGAGCTTTTCGCGTGTTGGCTCCTACGAACAGCGCATTCGTAAAAAAACTATTTTTATATTCAGGCAGGGTATATCTGGCTTCGCCTTCGGTGTGCAGGTGTACAATTTCAACATTTCGTAGTTCAGGCGCCCTGTCAACCATGGCGTTAATCAACGGGACAGGCGCGGCAGCAACTGAATGAATAAAAACACGGTTATTTGATTGAATAAGTTTAACGGCATCTAATGGATTGGGAAAAATTTTCATGAAGTAAATAGTATTTTTAAGTATGGGATGAAATATTTTCTTAATTCGTGCTTTTTAATGTTTATCTGGCATTATTTATAAATACACCAAATACAATTTGAATATATAAATTAACTTATATTAACTGCAAGTGAGGGCATCAATTATAGAGGATTTAAGCGAATGTAATTGACTCCCTTCCTTAGAGAATTGTATCGGTATTTAACACAATTTCAACATAGAATTTGTTTCTTATATTGCAATGATATATCTTTGAGTAGAGGCTATGGAAGCGCTTTTTTGAACAAATAAAGCATATTTAGAAATTACAACGACTTAGAAGCTTATGGAAGTAAAAGATGCGATTTTGAAAGTTACGCCAGAAACTGATTACTCCATTTTTGATCAGATTGAGGCTAAAGACCACGAGCAGGTCATCTTTTGCTCAGACCCCGAAGTAGGATTAAGGGCAATCATAGCAATTCACAATACGTCACTTGGCCCGGGCCTTGGTGGTACAAGAATGTGGCCCTATAAATCAGATAAAGAAGCCCTCTTAGATGTGCTTCGTTTATCAAGAGGGATGACTTACAAAGCCGCTGTCGCGGGTCTTAATCTTGGTGGCGGCAAGGGCGTTATTATCGGAGATCCCAAGAAAGATAAAACAGAAGCACTATTCCGTTCATACGGGCGCTTTGTAGAAGGGCTCGCCGGCCGATACATCACTGCTGAAGATGTGGGCATTGATGTACGAGACATGGAATGGGTGCGAATGGAAACCAAGTACGTTACAGGAATTTCGAGAGCTTTAGGTGGCAGTGGCGATCCTTCGAGCGTTACTGCTCTTGGTACCTATGCAGGTATGAAAGCATCTGCAAAAAAAGTGTTTGGTTCAGATTCATTGGTTGGCAAAAAAATAAGTATTCAGGGGGCGGGACATGTAAGCTATTATTTGGTGAAACTGCTTGCACAAGAGGGAGCTGAAATCTTTATTTGCGATTTATTCCCTGAAAAAGCACATGCAATTGCCAAAGAGTTTGGTGCCCGGGTTGTTGACAAAGAAGATATTTTTGATGTAGACTGCGACATCTTTAGCCCATGTGCATTAGGCAGTGTCTTAAACTCAGATACTATTCCGCGTCTAAAATGTGCCATTATAGCCGGTTGCGCAAATAACCAGCTAGACAGCGAAACAGTTCATGGACCGATGTTAATAGAACGTGGCATCTTATATGCTCCGGACTATGTAATTAATGCGGGTGGCTTGATAAATGTGGCCAATGAGCTCGAGGGCTACAATCGCGAGCATGCTCATAGTCAGGCCGAACGTATTTATGATACACTAATTGACATTTATGACCACGCTGAGAAATTAAACATCCCGACATACACTGCCAGCAATGAGCTTGCGATACAGCGAGTAAGACAAATAGGACGCATAAAGCAAGTGTATGCTTCTACAAGTAATTATTCAGGACGTTTGGGTGAATTAAACAAGCGATAGAACTTTAATCTCATATCTGCACTCATAGCACGAAGGGCGATACCTCAAAAGGGTGTCGCTCTTGTTTTTTGGGGGGGTATTTGAAATAATGAGTTTTAGCTTTGTGATGTTGGGTTTGGTGAAATAATTAGTTTACACTTGGCGCCCGAATCACCCCGTCATGGTGAGCAGGCGGGTTAAGATGCTGAAATAGGGTTTGTTGTCAATCCCGCCGTCGTCGAACCATTGGTTTTTAGGGCTCGATTCCTCACACTTAACGATTGATTTGGGAGAACATGCTTTGTTTGGCCAACGAATTGTTCAAGCAACCCTTCGACGACGCCGTGAAAAACATCATAGCCTTAGTAACTTCTGGGGCTCGGCTGCTCCCCGATGAATGCGGGACGCAGCAGGGTGAAGATGCTTTGGTTTGTATTTTTTTATAGTCTTCAGCATCAAAAAAGAAAGAACACCCTTGTCACGAAACTCAGCACCCTTTTATCTTGGTTATCAATTCCAGTCTCTCTAAAAACACCCAAATTTCATATTTCCTACAATACAGCCTCTGAAATTACGTATTTTCAGTAGCCGTGTTTAACTCAAAGTCCGGGCATTTAAATATCATATTTTTCAAAAAGTATTAATGGATAAAAAAGATTTTCTGAATAAAGATCGCATTATTAAAGCCATAACTGATGATGGCTTTTTTAAAATTTCAGTAATTAAAACGACAGATGTTGTGAAAACAGCTCGCGAAAGGCATGGGTTGTCTTTGTTGTCAACGGTTTTGCTGGGACGCGTACTAACGGGTACTATGCTTCTGGCTTCTGAACTCAAAGGCGAGGAACGAATCAGGGTTAGGTTTGAGGGGGATGGCCCTGTTGGTGTACTCATGGGAGAGGCAAACAGTGCCGGCGAAATCAGAGGTTATGTTCAAAATTCTGATGCTCAACTAACATATGGCAATAACACTACCATCGGCGATGGCATTGGGCTTGGCGTGTTGTCGGTTTCTAAAACGTTGTATAATGAGGCAAATCCCACAACAGGCTCCGTGGAAATCGTGCGGGGTAATATTTCAGAAGACCTTGCTCATTATCTTATCCAATCGGAGCAGGTGCAGTCTGCCATCCACCTTGATGTAGGCATAGATGAAAACGGAGAAGTAAGTTCAGCAGGTGGCGTTTTAGTGCAGGCATTACCCGGTGCGCCAGAGGAAAATATCAGGCACATTCAATCTAATTTTGTAAACATGCCGCCGGTAGCATCTCAGTTTGATACCGGTGACTATATAGATGAAATCCTCAATAAAATTACACAACCCTATAAAGTAAAAGAATTGGATCGATACCCGGTGCATTTTTTCTGCCGCTGTAGCAAAGACCGGTTCAGAAGCGCGCTTCAAATGTTGGGGAAAGATGACCTTGAAGAAATATCGGACAAAGGACAGGAATTGGTATGCCACTATTGTAATGAAAAATATACCATCAGCCGCGAGGAGCTATCAGAGCTGCTAATTCAAAGTCAGGCTAAACTTAACTAACATAATATGATGCGTATCTGGAAATCCATACTTGACTCGATAAGTACTGGCAACGGGGTTGTGCTTTTGTATGTGCTTGAGTCGAACGGAAGCAGTCCGGGCAGAAAAGGATTTAAAATGATGGTTGATTCTTTGGGTACAATGCAAGGCTCTGTTGGCGGCGGGATTATGGAGCATAAGCTGGTTGAACTATCCAAATCTTTGCTTGATGAAGGCCGTTTTAAGCCATTTTGCAGGCTTCAGATACATAAATCGGAGGCCGAAAAAAACAGGTCAGGTATGATTTGCTCAGGTGAACAAACCATCGCGTTTTATTATCTCGACAAAGATGACACTGCATTAATACAAAAGATTATTGAAGCGGATGAGTATGAGATTCTGGAACTTACAGAGTCCGGCATGCGAGTGATAGTAAATAAGGAGCAAAAAGAGCAATTCAGGTTATCCGTTTTGCACGATAACGACTGGCTGCTTACCGAAAAACTGCGATTCGAGCATACAGCCTATATTTTTGGAGGCGGCCATGTTGGATTGGCGATGTCAGAAATGATGAAGTTTCTTGGTTTCCGTGTGGTTGTACTTGATAACAGAGAAGGCCTTAACACCATGGCTCAAAACCGGTTTGCCGATGAACTTTTGGTCATAGATTACGAGGAATCCGAAAAATGCATCCCCGAAGGTGAGCAGTCGTATGTTATTTTGATGTCATTTGGCTATAAAACAGATGAGGTTATCATCAAACGCCTGCTTGGCAAGGAATTCAAATACATTGGCATGATGGGCAGTCAGCATAAAATCGATATTCTCTGGGAAAAACTAAAGGGTGAAGGGTACGCGGCCGAAGATATAGAAAAAGTTATCGCCCCGATTGGCATCCCCATAAAAAATGACACTCCCGAAGAGATAGCGGTGAGTATTGCCGCCCAGATTATTGATGTAAAAAATAGAGATTAAACGACGATAATTATGAAAGCATCCAATTTAGTTTATAGGAAAAAGTCAACCACATGCATTTTTCAGGTTCTATGCGGACTTTTTTTTATTTCTCTTTTGGGATGGAATCCCGTAAGCGCCCAAACTGCCGATAATAAACAATCACTGCAAGATCTCGTTCATCAATTTGACGAGCAGGCAGTGGCAGATATTGCGGGTGTGGCTGGACCTCATCCTATTGTTCTACTTGGCGAATCTACGCATGGTACATCCGAATACTACCAAATCCGCTCGGAGTTGAGTAAGAAACTGATTGAAGAGTACGGATTCAACTTTGTGTTGGTTGAGGGCGACTGGAATGCATCATGGCAAGTGAATAAATATGTTAAACAGCTGCCCGGTGCACCAGAATCGGTGCGTGATGCTCTTCGAACATTCAATAATCGCTGGCCGCACTGGATGTGGAATAACGAAGAAATGCTCGAACTCATAACCTGGATGAGAGAGCGAAACGAGAGGCTTCCCGAAAGTGAAAGAGCGGGTTTTTACGGGATGGATGTTTATTCTTTTTGGGATTCCATCGATGCCGTGGCAAGAGTAACA
>SLDG01000015.1 GCA_007125355.1 Balneolales bacterium
TATCTGGGCGGCGATGTCATAGATATTCGTGGAACTGCTAAACTTCATAATTATGAAAACGAAACAACTCAGGGCGATTATAACTTTTTCATTGTGGATTAAGAAGGATATCTTGCCATTTTTATGATTCGGGGGGCTCTAAAAGAATGAAGATTGTTTATGTGCAAACATATCCTGCTTATCACGATTTTGGTGACAGCCAAAAATGGCTCCACCTGAATAACCGTGATAAATGGATGCCTGCACTGACAAAACAAGCCGGCCACGAATGCGAACTTTGGTGTGGTGCCGAAACCACTGAAGTACATCAGCATAAAGACACTTCCCTGCCTGATATAACGATCCGCTTCTTTAAAACGGATTCGCTTAACGGTAAATCAAAAAAACACATCAGCACCGAAATGGTGGATTTTGCACGCACTTCAGATACATATTTTTTTGTACTCAAAGGTGTTGATGGCGGCATTGGCAAGCATTTACTCCGGAATTTCATCATCCCTGAAAAAAAGCCATTCGCGTTTGTTATTGGCGGTACTGTTTATTCTAAATTCGTAAAGCATGCGACGGCCGTATTATACGAAACCGAGTTTCAAAAAAAGATGCTTCAAAATCCCGGTTTTAGATTTTGGCGAAAGGTAGTAAATAAGAAATCACTGATAAAACTACCCAAATCCATTGATTGTGATATTTTCAGGCCATATCCTGCAACAGAAAAAAAATATGATGTAATTTCTACCGGAAGATTGATTTCTTACTACAAAAACTACGATGCCCTGCGCGCGCTTTCTAAAAAATTACGTGTGGGATTTATAGGAGGTGGTCCCGAATTAGAGCGTTTCAAGAAAGAAATGCCTGATATTGACTGGATTGGGCACATTCCGAATCAAAAAGTACCCGAATTTCTGGCTTCCGGCTCTGTTTTTTTCTACACCGGTTTAAGAGATTATTTTCCGAGAGTCATTCCGGAGGCCGCTGCCTGTGGCTTGCCGGTAGTTGCGTTTGGGGATGTAATTAAGAGGGATGTCCTCCCCGCTGAAATCGGGCTTCGGGTGACTAAAAATAATTACATTGAGCAGATTTTGAATCTTTGTAACG
Organism: Balneolales bacterium; assembly: GCA_007125355.1. GTDB lineage: Bacteria > Bacteroidota > Rhodothermia > Balneolales > Cyclonatronaceae > SLDG01. The sequence goes on from SLDG01000015.1 coordinate 1,096, forward strand.
ATGAGAATCGTGTTAAGCAAATGAGTGCAGATGCAAGAGCTTACGCAACTGAACATTGGAACAAAAGCTCTGCAAATGATGCGATTCAACGTATGATTCAGCTTGCAGTGAGATGAAAGAGCGGTTAAAATCCATACGAACCAAAGTTGAGGATTTCCTTAAAACTGACAGCGGTCAAATTGTAAGCAAACTATTTCGCTATGGTGTGCAATTGCTCGTAATTGGCATTCTTATCTGGCAAATCTGGAATATCGGCCTGATGAGTGTGTTAAACGACCTGCCGACGCACCCCCTGTTTTATCTTCTTTTTCTTCTCATTTATTTCACCCTGCCAATAGCCGAATTTTTCACTTACAAACGTTCTGTTCCGCTGAAATTTTGGAGTAGTCAGTCGATTTTCCTCAGGAAGAGAATCTACAATAAAACCATAGTTGGCTACTCCGGCGAGCTTCAACTCTTCTTTTGGCTCAAAAAGCAATTTGGCATCCCCGAAAAGCAATCGTTCAGAATTGTAAGGGATAACAACACTCTGTCAACTATTGCATCAACATTTGTGACTATCACTCTTCTGTTGGGATTTTTCCTTAGCGGCAATATCACTTTACTCGAATCACTTCAAATAAACCTGCCGCTTTATTTGGGAGCTGTGTTCGTGGGCGTTGTAATCATCGCTATCGTTATCTGGAAGTTCAAAAACTATGTGTACAATCTTAACCTGAAAGACACACTGGTAATTTCGGGCATTCATGCAGGCAGACTTTATCTGCTTGCAGCACTTCAAGTATTACAGTGGCATGTGGTTATGCCTGATGTAGAATTACAAATCTGGATCACAATTATCGCCATGCAGATTCTTCTCAGCCGAATTCCATTTGTTCCAAACAAAGATTTGGTATTCATTGCAGTCAGCCTTGAATATAGTCAATACGCGGCTATTTCTGCATCAGGACTGGCGGGATTGCTTCTCGTAAATCACATCCTCGACAAAGTACTTAACGCCGGTTTATTTGCATGGCTATCATGGAAGGATAAGAAGGGTGGTAAGGTTGATTAAAAACTCAGAATTTAAAATCACCCTAACTTCACAACTTTAGGTTGAATTTTCTTATCAACTTTCGGCACATCCTTTAGTACTGAAGCAATTCTTTTTACTGATTCCTTTAGCATTTCATCAGGTCGTGCAAAACAAAGCCTGAAATATCCCGGCTCGCTTCCGTGGAATAATTGTCCTGGTGAGAGATTCACTTTACCCTCATTCAGTAGTTTGAAGTACAAATCCATTTCAGCGTCTTCATCTTCTGAGGCCAAATACTCGCGTAAATCGAGCCATGCAAAGAATCCTGCTGAAGCTTTATAGTGTGGGATATCTTCTTTATTCAAAGCACTGGAAAGAACTTCAAATGCATGTTTCAGGCGTTTTCTGTTTTCTTTAAAAAACTCTTGCATGAACTTTTTATCTGAAATCAGATTTTCAAGGATTTTCTGAGTGGCGTTAGAAACAGGTGCAAAATAACTCAATTCCCTCATGGCATGCAGCACTCTTTCGCTGTTAGTAACTAAAAACCCTGTTTTAAAACCCGATAAACCAAAGTCTTTTGCAAATCCATAAACTAAATGAATGTTTTTACCGGATTCATGTGCCAATTTCCAAAACGACTGATACGTAGCATCCCCAAAAACAGATTGAGCGTAGAGTTCATCTGAAATCAGTTCAAGCTTTTGTTCCGTTGCAAAATTTAGCAAAAGCTTCAGTGTATCCTCATCATAGACTTTACCAAGTGGATTATTTGGTGAAGCTATCAGTAGCGCCTTCACTTTAATTTGTCGCATCCTGGCTTGCACAAGAGTTTCCTGCATGGCTTCCTGTGTGATTTTATATCCGTTTTCCGGTTTAAGCACAACAGGTATAGGTTCAACATTTGAACGGCCTTTCAGGTCGTGATCAAATCCCGCATAATAAGGAGCCGGTATTATAACGCCATCGCCTGAATCACAAAGGCAGTACATCAGCATATCTATAATTGCAGAACTACCCGAAGCCGTTACAATCTGATCTTTTTTAACCGGAGCTCCGGTCATTTTGGTCAAATAACCCGACATGGCATGTCTCAAAGAATCAAGTCCGTATAACGGACCATAATGTGTATGTAAGGCTTCTAATTCTGGATTTTTGTTTAACACCGGTTCCAGCAAATCATAAACAAGATGATTTTCGGCGGTACCAAGGTTTATGTATCCGTTTGGATTAGAATATTTGCACCATGGGTCAGACTCAGACTTAAAATGAGCCTCAACTAATGGCTGTGAGTTTTCGAGTAACTTCGCGCCTCTCTTTGATAAAACAGGTTCGTTACGTTTCATTTTATTTTTGTAGTAATCCTGGATTAACACCAAGTCCGAGGGAGGCGTCAAGTACACTTCCCCGGAGCACAACAGCATCAGGTGTGGTTAAAAAATATACTATTTCTGCAATTTCTGCAGGATTAATTAAGCGTCTGCCCGGCAGTTTTGAAATACGGTTTTTCTTTTCTTCTTCATTTAGCTGTTCCAGTGAGGATGCGCTGAACATAGGCGTTTCCGTAGCACCGGGACAGACCGCAAAGACATGTACCGGCTCATGTGCCATTTCCGCGGCAAGCTGCTTTGTAAAGAAAGTTAGCGCGGCTTTGCTCATCCCATCAGCAAAACTAAAACCCGGAAACTGAGTAATACCTCCTCCAACAGAACTTATGTTGATTACAACGCCTCCTTCTTTTTTCAGTACGGGTAAATACGCTTTCGTAAGCCATAATGGGGCGACAGCATTTACCTTCAATAAAAGTTCATCCTGTTCGAGAGGATTACTTGAGGCTTTTTTAACAGTAGCACTGCCTAATCCAGCGTTATTTATCAGAATATCTACTTTGGGGATTTCCTCCGTAAGCTTCTTGAGGCTTTGAACAACTGAGGCATCCCAATGAACGGCACGTACATGTTTACTTTCCAGGGACCGAACTAAGCCTTCCGCTTTATCTTTCCCTTTGTTGTAGGTGAATACGATATCGAAATCTTCGTTAGAAAGCCTCTGAACAATCGCTTTCCCGATGCCGCTTGATCCCCCCGTAACTAAAACAGTTCGTATCTTTTTTTCCATTCAAAGATGTTTAGTTCTCGTTTTCTTCTCTCAGAAGCGATGCCAACAGGCCTTTTAAATCACCAAATTTAGCCTGATAGTCTTTCTGGCTGAGTTTGATAACCTCAAGAGCCTCATCACGATCGTATGTATGTGTAATTTCAGATTTCGACTTTCCCTCATTCGGCAGTTGCTTGTAAGTTAGGAAATAATGTCTTAAACGGTCAATTACGAGCGCGGGGATGTCTTTAATGGAGGTGCAATCACCATAAACCAAATCGTCTTTCATTACAGCAATAATTTTGTCATCAGCTTCATCGCCGTCAATCATTCTGAAACCACCAACGGGGATACACTGAAGCAAAATATTACCGTGCGTGATAGGCCTCTCTGAGATAATACAAATGTCAAGCGGATCGCCATCGCCAACCACATTTTTACCCGTTTTTTCATTACAATATGCAGCTACGTGTGCGTCACAGTACGTTTGTGGGAGAAAACCATACAAAGCCGGACAAACATTTGAGAACTTCTGAGGCCGGTCAACTTTCAAAAAACCGGTACCTTTGTCAATTTCGTATTTAATGGTATCACTTGGAACAATCTCCACGAAAGCTTGCAGAAGCTCCGGAGCATTTTTACCAATCGGAACACCGTGCCATGGGTGCGATTTGAGCATTAAGCCCAATAATTTCCATATCTTTTCTGTTGATTCAAGATTCATGAGATGAAAGTTTGATTGGTTTAGGCTTTGTCTGTGATATATATGAATGTCAGTAAACTACTAATTTTTGAATAGAATTTCTGCAATTATTGAATGAATATAAGTTGATGCTTAGTGGAAAAATCGAGCTCATTGAAAAGCTGATTCAGAATATCATCAAAAAAACTAAGACCATACTTTCCCATGAAATATAATGCATTTATTTTCCGCTCCTGCGGCTTACTATCAGGGAAAAATGCTTCAGAAATTCGGTTAATTCTTTTCAACTGCACTTGTTCTTTTTGCTTAAGTGCACGTGTCAGCTTTTGCTCAAGTTTATCAATCTCCTTGATAGTCCTTGCCTCAAATGATTGAACTGCACCTTTTAATGAAGCATCCTTTTCTGCTAAAAAGTTCTTTTTATGCTTTGTTAAATCTAAAAATTCCTGCCTCCAACTCTTAAAAAAGGCCGCCGAGTTCTCATCATCCTGTAATTTAACGTACTTTTTGTGCAGGTCTTCAATTCGTTGTTTATAATCGGGGTATTCGAAACTAATTTCACTGTAGATACGAGCGATAGCCGGCTCCACGAAACAGGCGCTGAAACGAGGCACAATTATTGGAGAAAAAACCCCTGTTTCAAAAAAAAAGGTTTTCATTTGAGCGTGATATGCAACTTCAGAAGGGCCTCCGATATACGCAATATTCGGCAAAAGATGCTGCTGAAATACCGGACGCAAAAATACATTAGGCGAGAATATCTCAGGCTTCTCATCCACCAAACTCAATAGTTCATCAGTAGTCCATTTTTCTGATTCTGTAACCCATTGTCCGTTTTCACGGGATATTTTTAAGCGTCCTTTTTCAGGGTGATGATAGAACAAGGTTGTTCCCTGCCAGGTTGCCTGCTTATGGTATGTTGATGCCATCTCTTCGCTAACTATCTTAAGCGAATGTTCAAGTTCATCAGCATGTTTTACGGCTTTTTTAATTACCGGAGATACGAGCTTCTTTATCTCATGATCAACACTGCCGGCAAGTACAAGGCCGTATTTGCCAAAATAGTGCATCAATTGGCATCCAAAAGCATCCACCCAGTTTTTGCCGGGACTCCAAAAATCTGACAATACCTTCAATACTTCAGCCTTGAACTCGGTATCCTGTAAAACACTACCAAGTAATTCGTGCAGCTTCTGTATTTCATCCGGTAATGCTATTTTCCCTGCTGCATTCGCTCCTGACTGGTGATTATGAAGCTTAATCTTTGTTAAATCCGCTTGAGAGGGAATAAACGTCTCTGAAATTTCTTCATAATCATGGTCTTCATCGGCCATCCAAAAAACAGGAATTACTGTTTTACTAAGCTTTTGGGATAGAACTCGAGAGAGATGAATAACTGATACAGCTTTAAAAAAAGTATATAACGGACCGCCAAATAATACCGTTTGCTGCCCTGTGGTCACGGTAAAGGTCTCAGAATCTCTGAGTTTTTCTATGTTTTCAAGTGTTTCATTTGTTGGATGAAAACGCTGATTGAAAATCCGAAGTGCATTTGCAACACTGTCTCTTTCTGGCTGAGAAGCATTTTTATATAACTTTGCACACTTGGCATAGGAATCAATCGACTTGAAATCACCTGACGGAAAGAAACCGCGAATCCCCTTATCCCACTTCAAATAATCACTGAAAAGTTTTGTCGTATCTAAAGCCTGATGATCAAAAGATTCAAAAACCAATAATTACCCCTTTAGTTTATTCAGTTCATCTCTAATTTGGGCAGCTTTCTCGTAATCTTCGTCTTTTATAGCGTTTTTCAGACGTTTTTCAAGATTTTTGATTTTGTCTTCTGTGGTTTCTTTGCCCTGCGATGTTACAGGTGCTTTCGCTTCTTTGTATGCGGCTGCTGTTTCTTTTTCCATCTCTTCTGTAATAATTCCGGCTTCATTTAACACCTCCGGTGCAACAAAAATTGGCGCGCTGAAACGAATAGCAAGTGCAATGGCATCGCTCGGGCGAGCATCCTGTACAATTTCATTCCCTTCATGATCATAGACGATCTGAGCGAAAAAAGTACCATCTTTTAGTTCATTGATAAATATATACTTAACAAATGTATCAAAGCTCTGAATTACATTTCGGAGCAGGTCATGGGTCATTGGCCTTGGCGGCTTAATGTTTTCAAGCTCAAGAGCAATAGCCTGAGCCTCAAAAGTACCAATAATAATCGGAAGCCTGCGGTTACCGCCTGTTTCGTTAAGTATAAGGGCATAAGCCCCGCCGCTGCTCGGGCTTGTCGAGAGCCCTAAAATGTCCACTTGAATTTTATCCACGGATTGGATGATTTAAATATTCTTCTTGAGAATTCTATTACAAAAAACTGCAGTTTCTCGTTTAAAAACAAATCCAATAAATTAGAAGTTCAGCAAAACTAAATTATAGTTGCTGTCTAACAGTAATTTATGATTCAATATCAACCCTACAAGTTAATAAAATTATACCTTCAACTAAAGCGGGTATTTTATTGAAAATTGTTGTTATTGGCTCTGGTTGTATATCAGCTAAGGTCACAATGCCGGAACTTGTTACTCCGAGGGATATATAATTGAAATTTAGCTATTTATCCCATTGTAGAGACGCAAAATCTTGCGTCTCTACGCTGATGCAAAGAGGCAAGCATGGGTAAGGTTTCATTGCATTCCCGGGTTGTGCAGGCAGCCCTTCGAGCCTGTCCTGAGCGGAGCGCAGCGAAGACGAAGGGCTACGGGTTAGCATCGATCCCATTAGAACAGCAGAAACCGCAGCTCCGCTCAGGGTGACGATGCTTTCAAACAATTGTATTATTTATACACAAACTCGCTCCTCACCCCGTAGCTTCCTCAGGTATTTTCTCCACATAAGCCGCGGGGATTTCAAGGCTAATAGACATGTTTAGCTGATGAATTGTTATGCATATATTGTATTTGGTCTTTTTCTGAATCCACTCCCCTTTTTGTCCCTTAAAGGGGCCATCAGTAACAATTACCTTATCACCCGGCTCGAAAGAATCGGCGGTTACTTCAAAGCGTATTTTGTTATCTACGATTTTTCTAATGAGATCGATTTGCTCGTCCTGTATCACAGCATGCTCATTATTGAACTTTACAAAATGGACGGCGCCATCTATCTCTAACACTTTTTGAAAGTATTGGTTTGTGGTTCGTACAAAAACATAACTTCGGAACATGGGTACTTCAACCCACTTTCTGCGGTCGCTCCACTGACGCAACTCCCTGCTTATCGGCATATAAGATTCAACGCCCAATTCCTGAATTTCTTCATGTACTTTTTTCTCAGCACGCGATTTTGTTTTCAGTGCGTACCATTTTAATGCTTTTTGACTATCAGGAGTAATTCTTCTGATAATTCGAACCGTCGTTTTATTTTTTGCTGGTCTCATGCCTAAACAAAATGAATAATTTGTTCACAATTAAGCTAATCATAGCCATAATCTTTTAGGAAACCGGGTTTATCCCTCCACTTCTCCCGAACCTTAACATGCATGTTAAGATAAACTTTTCTACCTGTAAACTCCTCGATACTTTTCCTGGATTCTGTACCAAGATTTTTTAGGGCTTTACCACCCTTTCCGATCAAAATGCCTTTCTGACTTTTCCTGTTTACCACAATCTCGGCATCAATTACGTCAATGTCAGGCTTTTGGTCGTATTGTACAATGTTTACAGCGCAAGAATACGGAATTTCAGCCTGATATTGCAAAAACAACTGTTCCCTTATCAGCTCAGATGCAAAAAAACGTTCGGGATGCTCACTTAGCTGATCCGGCGGATAGAACGGAGGACCTTCAGGAAGCTCCTCAAAGACAGTGTTAACCAACTTTTCAACCCCAACTCCCTGAAGCGCTGAAATGATGTACGTATGTTTGAATGTCAGCTTTTCCTTGAGGATGTTTACAGCTTCATTAATTCTTTCTTCGGAGCAAATATCAACCTTATTTACGATTAAAAACGCGGTTTTCTTGATTTTCTGACTGATCCAACTTAGTTCATCTTCATTTGGCGCATCATTTGGGTCAAGCAAAAAAAGTATTATATCGGCATCATCAAGAGAACGCGTTACGGCTCTCATCATATTTTCATGGAGTTTGTATTTTGGCTCTAAAATTCCCGGCGTGTCCAAAAAAACAATCTGCCCACGCTTATCAGAATGGATTCCTGTAATCCTATGACGCGTAGTCTGCACTTTTGGGGTGATTATAGACAACCTTGAACCAAGAATCTGATTCAACAGAGTGGATTTTCCCGCGTTAGGCTTGCCAATAATAGCCGCATAGCCTGACTTATACCCCTCAGGAACACCGGTTAGGGAAATATTCTGACCAAAATCATCCATTGTAACTTTCTATGATATCTACCATTTCCCGAACTGAAACAGGCAGGCCTCTGAACAGTGCATCTGCCATTAAAGCATGGCCAATACTGATTTCTTCTACATGAGGAATATTATCTAAAAATGCCCTGATATTCTCAAAATTTAACCCATGTCCGGCATTTACCTGAATTCCGTGGTCATGAGCAACGGTGGCTGCTTCTTTCAACCGCTCAAGCTCTTTTTTGATTTGATCGCCGGTCGCATTTGAGTAAGTTCCGGTGTGTAATTCAACCACAGGAACGCCGAGTTTTGCACAGAGTTTCATGTCCTTAGGCTCGGGTTCTACAAATAAGCTGACCGGAATCTCTGCATCCTTCAACTTCGGGAGAACGCGGTTTTTATAATCATCAAAGATGGCTTCCATATTCAGGCCGCCTTCCGTGGTAATCTCCTCGCGTTTCTCTGGCACCAAGGTACACAAGTGAGGCTTGATTTCAGAACAAATGCGAATCATTTCCTCTGTTGCACCCATCTCGAAATCGAGTAAGCCCTTCACCACTTTTTTCAGGCCGTAAACATCAGCGTCTTTTATGTGACGCCGGTCCTCACGCAAATGAAAAACAATACCCGCAGCACCTGCCTTCTCGCATTCTATAGCTGCCTGTACTGGGTCAGGAACTCCCTCTGAGCGCGCATTTCTCAGGGTTGCCACATGATCAATATTCACTAAAAGTTTCATATAAACCGATTATGTTCGTGATAGTATCAAATAGATTATTTCAAAGCCGAATGGTTACGTTTCTATTCAGGGAATCCACACCAAGACAACGTATCTGCCATTTCAGCTTAAAATGGCAGGTCTTCCTCGTCAAAATCAGGTAAGTCAGCATCCGTTGGAGGCGGAATGTCGCTGTCGGATGATTGGCTGCCGGAACCTGAACCGGAATCAGCTTCTATTTTCCAGGCTTTCACATCGGTGTACCAGCGTCCGTTATATTCTCTCGACTCAACATCAAAAAAGACTTTCAACTGTTGGCCTTCAGACAGGTTTTGAAGAACAGAAGCTTTGCCTCCCCACATTGTACAACATACTAATTTGGGATATTGACCCGGTGTTTCAATAACGAAGTCTTGTTTTTTCCATGGGCCGTTTCTTCCTTCTCCGCTTTGTTCCGGTAAAATTTGCTTAAGTGTTCCGGTTAATTCAAGTGACATTTTCTATATATTTCTATTAATTGTTCGTAAATAAATCTTTTAAACTGATTAATTCCAGCAACTCGATACGTGAACAGAACCTAAATCAATGATTTTTAATTTCAGATAATCAGTCCAGGTTTGCACTGGAAACAGTAGTTTTTTATAGTGATTAAGATATCAGAATTTAAATTCAAAAATAACACATACCTTAGTTTCACTTCAATTTGTTGAGGAATAAAATGATTTTTTGCGCAATAATCTCAGGTTTTGTGTATGGAATACCGTGCCCCGATTTTTTTAGCCATTCAATTTGAATTCCTAATGAAGTGGCCAGCTCCTCCATGGTTTTTATATCCACAATTTTATCACTTTCACCTGCAAGAAACATTTTTGGCACTGATGCTGAAATCAATGAAGGATTAAATTTGCTACTTTTTAACCTCTCAAGATCCGTCTTAAGTAAATCGATTGAAAATATGCGCGGCATCGACCACTTACTTTGGGATGGATATGATATATTTGCATGATATTGGCCAAGCATGAGGGCGGTATTTGCCCCCAATGAATCATACATTCTTTCGAGCATTTTGTCTTTTCTAAAATTAATAAACCCGGAAATTATTATGATTCCATCAGCCAACTTAAACAAGTGTTTAGGTACCTGATGCAAGCCGAATGAATGCGTCATGATAATTTTTTTATCAGACTCCGCAGAAAAAGCAACCTCAACTTTATTATTATAAAAATATCCTCTGTCCCATGCCTTGATAGATACACGTGAGCCTAACAAAGTTTCGATTTTTGACCAGGTTCCACTGTCATGACCCCAGCCGTGATAAGCAAGAATTTCAACCATTTTATCGTCTGATTATTATTTCCATGAAAATAGGCACAATTCAGGAAACCAACGATTTTTATCAGCGTTTTTTGGGAATATTTATCAAAAGTTTTACTTAGGATGGTTAAGATGATTTATTTAAACAGCTTTTTTGGGGGGGAACCACCAAGCCTCAAA
>SLDG01000196.1 GCA_007125355.1 Balneolales bacterium
CCAAACCCTGAAATAAGAACCCCAAACTATGCTTTTGTAGAGTTTGATTTAGAGTATATGGCACTTGAAGAGGCCATTGCAAAAGCATACGAAAACGATAAAAAAGTACTAATTGATGTTTACACTGATTGGTGTGGGTATTGTCGTAGAATGCAACATGAGGTATATCCATCGAAACTGGTACAAGATGTAATAGAAGATTACTTCTACTATGTCAGGATAGATGCAGAATCTACTGATATGTTGACATTTAATGGTGAACGCATGACTAAGCAGCATTTTGCCAGGGCACTCGGGGCAACTTCTTACCCTTCTACCGTTTTTCTTGACAGCAGGGGACAACCAATCGGAATGCAGCCCGGATTCATGGAAGCGAAGCAATTTAGCTCAATACTCGCATTTGTGGGGTCTGATTCCTTTACAAAAATGACCTACGAAGAATTTCAAAAGAATAATTAATAGAGAAATCCCATAAGCATGAAACACGTACTTAGTACTTTTCTTCTTTATTTCATTATTACCGGAACATCAGCTGCCCAAATGATGTCGAGCGCCGACAAGGTCGACATCCAAACGGCTATTTCCGTTAATCAGGTGGAACAGGGTTCTGAGTTTAAGGCTGTGGTTTTCCTTAATCTGCAATATCCTTGGCACGTAAATTCCCATACACCCACACTCGATTGGCTCATCCCGACGGAACTGACCATTACGAGGGCTGAGAATCTCATTCTGTCAGATATCCGGTATCCCCCTGCAAAAACTATGACATTCGGTTTTGCAGATGAACCGTTAGACGTTTACGAAGAAGAATCCCCAATTTACCTTTCTTTCCGTACATCCTCTTCTATTGAACCGGGCGACCACGTGATAGAGGCTGTCTTGCGAATTCAGGCCTGTGATGACATGCAATGTCTCGCGCCTGCTAATGTAGATGTAAGAATTCCTTTTACAGTTGTAGAGCAGGGTGTGGGTTCAGAGCCGGCCAATCAAGAGTTGTTTGCAGCTTTCGATGCCGGTGTTGCGGGCGGTGGTTCAGGTATGGGAAGTGAAATTTCTTCGCTTTTTGAAGGCAATTTCTTGTTAGCACTTATTGGGATTTTCCTCATTGGATTAGCGCTGAATTTAACGCCGTGTGTGTATCCTATGATTTCCGTTACGGTTTCTTTGTTTGGTTCGCGACAGGAATCCAATACCTGGAAAGTTTTTGGTCAGGCTGTAGTTTATGTGCTTGGAATTGCTACCATGTACTCTGCATTGGGCGTTATGGCCGCTTTGAGTGGTGGATTATTCGGCAGTTGGTTGCAAAGCCCATGGATGCTCAGTTTTATCGGTTTGCTTATGTTTGGACTTGCATTAAGTATGTTCGGACTCTACGAAATTCAGGTTCCGTATTGGCTCACTAGTAAATTAGGAACCGGTAACACGACAGGTACAATCGGCACATATATTTCCGGAATGGTAGTTGGAATTTTCGCGGCTCCGTGTGTTGGCCCTCCCATTATCGCCCTGCTTGCTTATGTTGGAACCGTGGGTGACCCTCTGTTTGGCTTTTGGATATTCTTTGTTTTATCGCTTGGACTCGGTTTACCCTACCTCATTCTTGGCACATTCTCAGGCTTGATGCAAAAAATGCCTAAGTCCGGCGTTTGGATGGAATGGGTGAAAAAAGTGTTCGGAATTGTACTGATTGGTGTGGGCGGTTTTTATCTGGGACTCGCATTCTTCCCGCAAGTCGTTGAGTGGGTTATTGTCGGAACATTATTTCTTGGTGGACTCTATCTTGGATTCCTCGAAAGAAGCGGCACTGACAAAAAAGGATTCAAACTCGTTAAATATGCAACCGGTACTGTTGCAATTGTGCTTGGTATCATGTTCTACATGAACCTGCAGAAAGAAGGGATTATTTGGGAAATGTACTCGGAAGAAAAAATCGTTGCAGCTGAGGCTAACAATCAGGCAGTGATGATAGATTTCTACGCCGATTGGTGCATCCCGTGCATGGAGCTTGAACGGATGACCTTTACTGATACCGAGGTTATTGATAGTACTCTGGATATGGTTCGCCTGAAGGTAGATTTAACTCACTTTGATTCCCCTGAATCAGAAGCACTCAGACAACAGTACAATATCGCGGGTGTTCCTACGATTGTTTTCATAGATTCTAACGGAAATGAGGTAACAGAAGCACGCGTGGTTGGTTTTATGCGACCCAACGAGTTTATGAGAAGAATCGAAATGGTAAAAGGCACTGATTTGACTATGAACTAAAAAAGCTTTCCCTAAAGCCTGAGCTATTTTAGTTTGATTTAAACTTTTAGATATACCACAAACTATTGATTTGTTATGCTAAGCCCTATTATAGGCAAAAGAAGAAAACATAAATCGTTTAACTATAAACCCCGCTATTACGATCCTGAGAAAGATGAGAGAAAGAAAAAAATGCAAAGAATCAGGATTCAAAGTAATGTCAGGCGTGGACAGGGAAGGTCTGTTTTATTGATAGCGGCGCTACTCTTTATTATCTTCTACATATTCATCAACCTGTAAATTTTTAATTAGTTAAACCATTGTCAGATCAACAGGTCGCCGCGCCAGATTCGCTTATAAAAATCCTTCCCGCTGAGCTTGCAAATAAAATTGCAGCCGGAGAAGTGGTAGAACGTCCGGCAGCGGTAGTAAAAGAGTTACTTGATAACGCCATAGATGCGGGTGCGAGTGATATTAAAGTTTACATCAAAAATGCCGGGAAACAGCTTTTGCAGATCGTAGATAATGGCTGCGGAATGTCTAAAGAGGATATAAAGCTTTGTTTTGAACGCCATGCCACATCTAAAATAAGCTCTGTAAACGATCTTTATAACATCCATACGCTTGGATTCAGAGGGGAGGCGATGGCCTCTATTGGTTCGGTTGCACAGATTACGCTAAAATCGAGGCGGCATGAGGATGAATCGGGTTGGGAATATGAATTGTGGGGCGGTGAGGAGCGCAGTTTTGTTCCCGCTGCCATGGAACCGGGGACATCCGTCTCTGTTAAAAATCTGTTTTTCAATGTACCTGCACGCAGAGCTTTTCTGAAAAGTGATTCAACCGAATTACGACATATTATTATTGCGTTGCAGCAGGCGGCACTTGCGCATCCCGATATTGCTTTTACGCTGTTAGATTCAGATGAAGTTGTTTATAAACTGAGCCCCGGTTCATTGGCTGACAGAATTGCGGGAATATTTGGGAAATCATATAAAGCCAGTTTAATCCCCGTTCAGGAAGAAACCAGCATGCTTTCAGTTTATGGTTACATCATTGATCCCAAAATGGCGAAAAAAACGCGTGGTGAACAATTCCTGTTCGTCAACAGCCGGCCATTTATGCATCGGCATTTGAATTACATCATCCATTCGGCTTACAAAGACTGGACATCCAAAGACCACTACCCGTTTTACGCATTATTTTTTGAAGTCGATCCCGGCAAAGTGGATGTTAATGTGCATCCCACAAAACTTGAAGTAAAATTTGACGACGAGCGGGCTATTTCCACATTAACGCGCTCAATAGTGAAGCGTGCGCTTAACGAACGCTTTAACGTGCCGGCTTTGGGTGGCAATGAGTTTGAATCAGACGAGGACACTGAATCAATATTCAAAAAACATTTCAGTGGTGGATTTCCAGGTTCAAAAGTGCCGTTTGATACTCCGCTGCATAGCAAAGAAAACGATCGTAATGCCGGCTTTTTCAAGAAGAATGATGGTTCTGATTTGGCAAAACGGCTGTATGGAGGTGGGTTGCAATCCGAAACGCAACGATCCGAAGACCATAAACAGGAACAACAATCTGAGTATGAGTCACACGATAGAAAGAGCGGTTTCTGGCAATTGCATAATCAGTATATCGTATCACAAACGCACTCGGGTATGCTTATTGTAGATCAATATGCCGCGCATAAGCGAATAATTTTTGAAAAAGCACTCAGCAGTACTGAATCAGGTTTGCCGAGTACGCAACAATTATTATTCCCGCAGACGATTGATTTTTCTGCTTCCGATTTCGCAATTCTTAAGGAAGTGCTTCCAATCTTAAGGAAAATCGGATTTAATATTCAGCTGATTAGCGGTAATTCAGCCATCATCTCAGGTGTGCCGGCCGATCTGGCGCATGGCGATGAGCGTCCCATTGTAGAATCTGTACTGCATCAATATCAAAGCTATTCCGGTCCTGTAAAACTCGACTCCAGAGAAAAGCTAATTATGGCGTATGCCTCTAAAGCAGCAATCCCACGTGGAAGAAGGCTCTCTCAAATTGAAATGGAAGCACTAATTGACCAGCTTTTTTCATGTGAAAATCCATTCTTTGACCCGCTTGAGCGTCCCACTGCATATTTCATGCCTCTTGAAGACATAAAACGTTATTTCAGGTAACACAAAAAGAGCCTTACCACCGAAGCAGCAAGGCTCCTATCCGCATTATTAGCTCTCTTGATTACAGCTAAAAGCTCATGATGTTAGTATTAAACCCACCGCTTGTTATCACCTTATTGCTTTCTCCGCTTTTTTCTAAAGTAGCCGAAAACGTACCCTGCACATTATCATCAGTTATTTTGGTGATAGTGATTTCAGCACTACCGGGCGACCATGTGTTTTGGGCACTTGTGGTAGGGCTGAATGTAACCTGAGCATAAGGTAGGCCGCTTTTCCAGATGTAATCACCGGCAGTAATTGCAGAGTTGGAAATGATAGTAATGGTAACTGTTTCAAACGTGTTAGTTGCAAGGTCAACAACTTTTGCGCCTGCAATACTTAGTTGTTGATTGTTTCCCATGGTACTTAGCACTGCATTAGCACCACTTGCCTGCCAACTTGAGCCATCAAGCGTCATCTTTACTGTTCCGACAGCAGGTACGTCATCATCTTTACTGTTATCAGAACAAGAAATTAAAGTTAATGCCAAAGCTGTAATAAGAATGAGTATTATTTTCTTCATGTGTAATCTCCGTATGTTTGTGATTATTATTATTCAGAATTCGGGATAAGTTCAAAAACTATCATAATGTTTAATTCCTATCCTATTACTTTATTCTTTTCAATTATTGTGCCAAAAATCATAAACGCATAAAAATCAAATAAATACAATATTTTTGGGATAGTACGATTTTCTATTTGTTGGGTATATCCAACACAAAGATGTTGGTTTTTGCCAATAATAAATTTTGCTATATTAAATCAATTACGGTTAATTTACGTAAATACCGCATGTCTGCTCTGAGGACGTTTTCTTATCGGCTTTCTATTCTCATATCCTTGCTTTTTTCAGGCTGGGGTTCACTATCTTATGCTCAGGAATACACATTTAAACATTACAGCAGCAGCGATGCTATTAATCCACTGACCGGAAACTCAAGTTATTCTATTACGCAGGATGAACTTGGACTAATGTGGATTGGAATGGTTGGTGGAGGTATCCTAAGATATGATGGTAATACCATGCGGCAATACAGGGGCGATGACCCATTTATGCAGGGTTTGGATTTCACCACTTCGATGTACCGCACACCTGATGACAGAATTTGGATTCGGATTAACAGTAATTTAAGAGTGACAATAAACCCTGTTTCATCAAACGGTTTTCCGGTTGAACCGGTTTTTACAGACAGCCTGAAGGGCAGAGACAGCTATTTTAAACTTTGGGAGGGTTCATCTCTGGCTTATGGCCGTGATGCATACGCTATCGACCCATACACCGGAGGCCATTGGGCTGCCACAGGCTCCCATGGCGTAATTCATATTATGCAGGATACTGATGGCTACTGGCGCGCAGATACGTTAAATCCGGCCTCATTTATCCACAATGCAGAATCGGATATTAGTGATGTGTACAGCGTATTGGTCAGGCAAAACGGAGAACTCGTTTTTGTAACCCGAAATGGGTTTATTGTTGTTTTAGACAGAGATGACATTCATGCATGGCTTGATGGAAAACCCAATGAAAATCTTTCATTTCGAAGATTTAATGATCCTGCATCGGTGGGCGTCCATATAAGCCTGATGGAAGATAAAAACGGGAAACTTTATTCAGGTACGACTACGGGCAATATCTGGACCTTCAGCGGTGATTTGAAAACAGCAATTCATGATACTGAAAGTCCGTTTGTGCCGGAGCATATGTACAATATCGGCAGGGTTATGGTCTATCAATTGGTGCAAGATACCAGAGGATATGTATGGGCTGGAACCTCAAACGGGCTTGGATATATGCATCCCGAAAAAAACAAGCAATTTCGTTTTATAAGCGGTTTGCCCAAAGTAGGATTTAATGTGCTCTTTGTTGACAGGGAAGGGAATATATGGGGTGGCTCACATGATGGAATCTACAAATTCAGGAGCAATTTCGATTCGTTCGTTCTTTTGCAGCATGAAGATGTTAGCGAAACTAAAAATCTGCAGGTACAGTCAATTGCTATCGATTCGCTTAACAACAACATGATTTGGATGGCAACGCAAAAAGGAATTATTACGGCTACTGAAACACCTCTTGGATACGAATATGACCAAATTACATTGGATTTTGGAGATTTGGATCTTTCGTTCTCCGCTATAAGTACTCATCAGGATGGAAGTGTTTGGGCGGGACTAAACAGAGGTTTTGTAGTTATTACGCCAACAGGACAGAATGAAAGTTCGCCACTAACTAATTTTGAACCAACACATATTCAACATCTCAGTAATAACAGAATATTATACTACTTCGACCATGACAACTCAACCTCAGAAATTTGGCATGGTACATTTAATGGAAAGAGTGTTAGCATTTTCAGAAGTGTAATGCATTTATATTCTGTTGTAGATGGTGAATTTACCGTTTTAGGTAAAGTGATTAATGAACCCCGTCCCGGACTTGGGAGGGTAATGCTCGATAAGTATGGCTATATTTGGGTTGGAACGCATAGCTACGGCCTCGTTAAATCGAAACTCACAATAGAAGAATTACTGGAGGAACCTGAAGTGATTCTATTTCAGGATGCTGAAAAGGAATTCCAAATTAGTGAAGAACTGTTTGAACAAGTCTTGATAAACGATCAATATAATTTTGGTTCGTTGTTCAATTTTAATCACATTGGGGACGAAATTTTAGTTGGAACCGGCTTGGGATTGTTGAGATTTGTTGAAGCAAATGAACACGCTAATCGGCGGAGTTGGGTTCAGGTTGCAACGTTAACAGTAGAAGATGGCTTAAACCATATATATCCTTCAACGCCATTTTTAGATGAAGAAGCAGGTATTATATGGATTGGCGGCCCGGCCGGTTTGAATGCCATCGACCTCGAAACTTTTACGGTCATTGCCTCCGCTAACAGAATGGATGGAATGCATGAGGAATTTCTGTATCACTCACGGGCTATGACTCAAAACCCGGAATACGTATTTTACGGTACTGCTCAGGGTGCCATTCGTGTAAAGAAAGAAGATGTACTCAAAAAGGCTGCGATACAGCCATCTGTTGTTATTACCTCGCACGATTTGCAGCAAAGCAGAAATGGTAAGAACAGGTTACAGGTTAATTTCTCGGCTCCGTCATTTATTTCAGACCCCCATTCAACATTTCTGTACAGAATGGCGAATTACGACAGGGAATGGATAAATGCCGGTAGCAGCACGACAAGTACTTATACAAACCTCAGGGCATTTGCTTATCCCAAAACCTATCAATTTGAAGTTAAATCGGTAAATCAGCGAGGCCTTCAAAGCGCGGAGCCTGCAATTCTGAGTGTTTTAATTCACCCACCGTGGTATTTTCACTGGCTGTTTTTACTGGTGACGTTGTGTGGATTCCTGTTTCTGTTTATATCCTTACTGCATTACAGAGACTTCAAAAAGCAGGAAAAACAAAAAGAAGAGGAGCTTAAAAAGCAGTTTGAAATCACACAAAGAATTGGTGCATCAATTGCACATGACATGAAAAACTCGGTCTTCAGCCTCTCTTTTTTATCCCGAAATCTTGAAAAAAGATTTGATAACCCGGATTTCAGGGTAGATGCTATTGAGACTCTCAAAAATACAACATCACACCTAAACGGACTTATTCAGAAATTTCAGGAGCAAAAATACAGTTGGGATGTAACACTTAATAAAGCCGATTTTAAACACACTGTATCATCAGTTATCAAAAAGTTTAAGGTTGAAAATCAGGCTAAGTATACGTTCGGATTTGATACCCCTGAGTCAGTTCAATGGATGCACGATGCCCATGCCTTAGAACGAATTATAGAGAACCTGTTTAAAAATGCAATAGAAGCTATGCCGGGAGGCGGAAATATCGATATTAGGATACAGGAATCCTCAAAAACATTAAAACTTAGCATCAAAGATCACGGAACAGGGATATCAGAAGAGTTCTTAAAAGAAAAGCTGTTTGAACCTTTTAACTCAACAAAAAAACAAGGACTCGGTCTTGGAATGTACTCTGTTGCGAAACTGACTGAAGCCCACAACGGAAAGGTTTACGTTTCTTCGACTGTTGGAAAAGGAACCGAATTTACGCTCGAATTTCACAAAAAATAAAAATGGCATAATTATTGAACCTATGAAATCAGAAAAAAAATCAGATAATCAATCTGCTTTCAAAAAAGGGAAACAAGGAAGTGTAAAAAAGAGAGGGACTATGCCATCTATTTTGATTTGTGATGATGACCATGGAGTAAGAAAACAACTGTATTGGGAGTTGTATGAGGGGTTTATAGTGCACCAAGCTGAGGGGCCGGAGCAGGCTCTTAAGCTGCTTGGCAAGCAGGTAATAGATATTGCACTTATAGATTTACACATGCCGCCTGAGATTGACACTCCCAAAGCCGGACTGTCGCTTTTAACCGACATCTGTCGGGATTACCCGAACACTGTGCCCATAATTATGACCGGCGACCCCGAAGATAAAGTAACCCTTGAAGCTATAGACAAGGGTGCATGGGATGTTTTTATTAAACCCGTAAATCCCGATGAGCTTGCCTTCGTGCTGAACAGAGCCGTGCGTCTGCGCTCGCTCATGCACGAAAATGAAGTACTCAAATTAGATACGTACGCCAACAATGGAAGCAAAATCGTAGGTGAATCAGAAGCCATAAAAAAGCTGCACGAGACTATCCGGCAGGTAGCTCCAACGGATGCCACTATTTTTATCTCGGGCGAAAGTGGAACCGGTAAGGAGCTTGTGGCTGAGGCCATTTATAAATTGAGCAACCGCAAGAATAAGCCATTCGTGGCGGTGAACTGCGCCGCGCTAACAGATTCTTTAATTGAAGATGAACTGTTCGGGCATGAAGCCGGTGCCTACACCGGTAGTAAGGGTGCAAGAAAAGGGAAATTTGAGCTGGCCGATAAGGGAACCATTTTTTTGGATGAAGTTGCAGAATTATCACCCGCGGCACAGGCTAAGTTGCTGCGTATACTTCAGGAGGGGACTTTTGAACGACTGGGAAGCGAGCGGGTTCAAACTGTGGATGTAAGGGTGATTGCGGCCACGCATCAGGATTTGAAAAAGAAGGTTGAGGCAGGCGAGTTCAGGGAAGATTTGTTTTACAGGCTTAATGTAATTCCTGTTCATGTACCGCCATTACGTGAGAGGAAAGGGGACATACCACTTTTAGCGAATTACTTTTTAACAACGATGCGTCAAAAAATGAATCGCGGACCTCATTCTTTTAGTGATGATGTACTACAAGTGCTTAGTGAGTCGGATTGGAAGGGGAATATCAGAGAGCTTAGAAATTTGGTGGAACGGCTCGTCATTTTGGTCAACAGCAAAACGATTCAGATGTCAGATTTACCCGCTGAATATGCAGGTGAATTGCAGTATTCTGTGGATCACACATCTGTAATGACGACCGGTGGAATCAATAGTACAATTGCGGCTATGAATTATGAAGATGCGGTAAATGCATACCGTAAACAAATAATAGCAGACGCTCTCAGGAGATACAAAAGTAAAAGTCAGGCCGCCACAGCACTGGGCATAAACAGGTCATACCTCTACGAGTTGATTGATAAGTTGAATCTGCAGTGAATTATAAAAGTTTCGGGTTGTAGGTGTGCGAGTTGTGGGATGTTGGTATTTTATCCCCTATAACCTGAACAAATCAGAATGGCTTCACCGTGATGGGGTAAATTCGGGCATTATAGTAATAGAAATCAATATTTTAAAAGCATCGTCATCCTGAGCGGAGCTGCGGCTTCAATTGTTCTTAGAGCATCTGTGCTAACCCGCAGCGTAGTCGAAGGACTGCCTGCAAAATCCGGTAGCGCATTGAAGCCCTATCAACCAATGGTTCGACGACGGCGGGGCATGCATCAAAATCCCATTCATGCACTCAAGCCCGCCTGCTCACCATGACGAGGTGGAACGTGGCTCATTTTTATATAAGTAATGTTTTAAAAGCCTCGTCATCCTCACTCCAGAATTATAGGCCCTCACCACCAAAACTCACAATGCCTGCGGTATATTACTGTGTGTTTTCAGCGTGCCTTCCAAAACGGTTACGGCCTGACCTGCAATTTCAAGTTGGTCGGGTTTGCCGTTTTTGATGAGCAGATTTACCGTAACAATCCCGGTACGATTCATAAATCTGCCTTGTGATCCGCGGAATGTGTAGTACTTTTTGTCTTCTTCAAGCAGACCGTTTTGATACAAAAAAACAGATGTCGGCCCGTGCGCTGTACCCGTTACAGGATCTTCGTTAACCCCCAGTTGCGGAGCAAAAAATCGCAGGTGCCAGTCAATGTCCCTGTCTTCTGTATCAGTTGAAAATACGACAAAACCAACGATGTCATGACGCTCATGCAGTTTTTGCATGAGTAAAAAGTTAGGTTCGAGTGTTTTAAGGCTGTCGAATGTAGAAAGTGGCACAAAACAATATCCGTTTTGGGTAATCTGAGGCTTAACTTTTTTGCTTAGCTCAATTTCTGAAATCCCCACTGACGCGCATAGCAGAGAATAGTCATCAGGAAAAGGGAAGAAGTGTGGCACAGGCAGCGACATCTTTACATAAGGCTGCGCGTCTTTCCATTCAACATCTACATTCAGCGGGCCTGACTTGGTTTCCATCAAAAAAGATTGTGGTTCATTTACCTCAAGGCCGAAGTATTTTTGCTCAGCAAGTGCATGGAATGCGGCAATTGTGGCGTGTCCGCACAGGCTTACTTCTTTCGAGGGCGTAAACCAACGGATGCGCAGGTCATGCTCCTCAGATTCCGGTTTCAGCACAAATGCAGTTTCTGAAACCGCCATTTCATTGGCTATCCGCTGCATGTCTTTCGCGCTTAAATTGTCGGCGTCAAGTACAACGGCGGCCGGGTTTCCTGAGAATGGTTTTCTTGTAAAAGCGTCTATTTGTTTAATTCTAATGCTGCTCATGCCTTTATTTCCTGTATGAAATAAAGGCTCTGTTAACCTACAGAGCCTTTTGTAATATTATTGATTTTCTTGTTGTAGTCCTTCAATACGAAC